>JAADGJ010000011.1 GCA_013152435.1 Chloroflexota bacterium
TGCATGTTGAGCGTTCATACCTGCCCGCTGGCCGCGTTGGGCGGAAAAGAGGCCGGCGGGATGAACGTGTATGTGCGCGACCTGACGCTGGCTCTGGGGCGGATGGGGATCGCCGTGGACGTGTTCACGCGCTCGCAGGACCCCTGCGTCGTCCGGGTCAGCCACGAGCTGGGGCCCCTCTGCCGTGTGATCCATGTGCCCGCCGGCCCCGAACGCCCGTATGACAAGTACAAGGTGTACGATCATCTGCCCCAATTCATCGATGGCGTGCAGGCGTATGCCAGCTTCAAGGGGCATCGATATGATCTGATCCACAGCCACTACTGGCTATCGGGCGCGGTGGCGCAGGCGCTCGCTCCCCGATGGGATGTGCCCATCGTGCATATGTTTCACACCCTGGGGCATCTGAAGAATCAGGTGGCGCAGCGCCCGGAGGAGCGGGAGAAGGAGCTGCGCCTGCGGGTCGAGCATGAGATCGTTGCCTCGGCAGATCGGCTGGTGGCGGCCAGCCCTGTGGAGAGGACGCAACTGATCGAGTGGTATGGCGCGAGCCCGGAGAAGATCGTCGTGGTGCCGTGCGGCGTGGACCTGGAGCGTTTCCACCCCATCCCGCAGGAGGAGGCTCGTGAGGCGTTGGGGCTGCCCAGGGATCAGAAGCTGATCCTGTTTGTGGGACGCATCGAGCCGCTGAAGGGGATTGACACGCTCATCCGGGCGATGCCGCGCGTGGCCCTGCAGCTCCCCCGGGGGGCGCGTGATGTGAGCGTGGCCATTATCGGCGGCGACGCCGGCGACGATCCGGCGCGCATGACCGAGGAGATGCTCCGGTTGCGGGAGCTGCGATGCAGCCTGGGGCTGGAGGACCTGGTGGCATTCCTGGGCGCTCGATCTCAGGAGACGCTCCCGCTCTACTATTCGGCGGCCGATGTGGTGGTCATGCCCTCGCATTACGAATCGTTCGGCATGGTGGCGCTGGAGGCGATGGCGTGTGGGACCCCGGTGATCGCCTCCCGGGTCGGGGGGCTGGCGTACACGGTGCGTCACGGGATCACCGGGCTCCATGTGCCGGTGCGGGATCCGGACGCGCTGGCGGAGGAGTTGATCCGCATCCTGACCGATCGGGATCTGCGGGAGCGGCTGGGGCGTCAGGCGATCCAGGCCGCCCGGCGCTATCACTGGGATGTGATCGCCCGGGAGATCGTCCATCTGTATCACGAGCTGGTGCCTCACCCTGCCATGGCCCCGTGCATGTCCTCGTGTTGAGAGCATCCTGAAAAAAGGGCCCCGGCGTCTCAAGGACGCTGGGGCTTTCTTTTATCCTCCATGTTCCGGGGAAGGGAAAGCGGATCCCTTATCCGATGACCGCCTCACGGCGCCTGGGCGCTTTCATCCCCTCCTCCCAGATCCAGTAGATCGGATCCGCCCGGTCGATGGCGATGACGTACGGCCGTCCGTCGGCGTCGATGGCGTGGATCGTCACGCCGCCCCGGTATGTCCGATCCAGCGCCCGGAGGTCGTTGACCGCCTCGTGGCAGGCCTCCTCCACGCTCATGCCCATCTTCATGTAGAGCACGACGGAGCGGGCCGTGCTCGCCCGGATGGCTAGCTCGCCCATGCCCGTGCAGGCGGCTGCCCCGTAGCGGTTGTCCGCGTAGCATCCCGCCCCGATGATGGGGGAGTCCCCCAGCCGGCCGGGGTACTTGAAGGCCCATCCGCATGTGCTCACGCCCGCCGCGAGGTTCCCCTGCCCGTCCTTGACCAGGAAGACGGTGGTGCCGCCGGCCGTCTCCGGATCGGCGGTCAGGCGGGCCCACGGCGCCAGCGGGATGTCGGGCCATTGCTCCCATACCTCGGGCGGGATGTGCTCTTGCAGCCATTCCTCCCACTCGGTGCGGGATTCCTCCGTCAGCGTCTCGCCGGTTTCGGCGTTGCATTCGGCCGCAAAGCGCGCCGCGCCCTCGCCGACCAGGAGCACGTGGGGCAGCCGCTCCATCACCTGTCGGGCGACGGAGATGGGATGCAGGAAGCCGCGCAGGGCGCCCACGGCGCCCGTCCGTAGGGTGCGGCCGTCCATGATGCTGGCGTCCAGCTCGATCTCCCCCAGCAGGTTGGGCCAGCCGCCCACCCCCACGCTGCGCACCTTCGGGTCGATCTCCACGGGCCGGATGCCCGACTCCACGACGTCCAGGGCGGGGCGGCCGTCGAGCAGGGCGTCAACGGCCGCTCTCATGCCCACGCCACCTTCCGAGTTGGCCAGTACGATTCGCATGGGTCGTTCCTCGTGTGTCCGGATATGTGCCTGGGGATGATGTGGGTCGATTGTAGCACAGCTTGGGGATGACACCAATGTTTGGCCCGCCCTGCTCGGGGTGCTATAATCGGGAGGGGATGGCCCTTGCAGGGCCGAGAAAGGCAGGTTTGCGGGCAGCGCTGCACGAATGGCGCCTCCTGGAGGCCTTTTCCCAGATGGAGGATTTATCGGCCGCCGCCTACCTGTGGGCAGGGGCGATTCATGAATCGCCCCTGCCCCGGCAACACCCATGAGGGAGACTGCCAAATTTTCAGACACGTTTGTAAAGGGATCCTGATCTCATGATCCTCGGCGGGAGGCGGGCATGCGGGTGATCGCCGGGCGGGCGAAGGGGCGCCGCCTGCGGTCGGTGCCGGGCTCGGGAACGCGGCCCATCACCGATCGGGTGAAGGAGTCCCTGTTCGATATCCTGGGCGGGGACATCGAAGGGTGCCGGTTCCTGGATCTCTTCGGAGGGACGGGGGCGGTGGGGATCGAGGCGTTGAGCCGCGGGGCGGCGCATTGCACGTTTGTCGAGCGGGACGGCCGGGCGGTGCGCACCATCCGGGAGAACCTGCGGGATACCGGCCTGGCCGCCGGGGCGGAGGTGATCCGTGGCGATGCCTTCGCCTACCTGCGCCGCCCGGGCCTGGAGCCGTTTGATATCATCTATGTGGCACCTCCTCAGTATCGCGGCATGTGGCGGCAGGCACTGGAGGAGATCGACGCCCATCCGGACGTGTTGGCGCCGGACGGGCTCGTGATCGTCCAGATTCACCCGCGAGAGGCCGAGGATGTTCCCCTGCGCCACCTGGAGCTGGACGACGAGCGCCGCTATGGGAGCACGCTGCTGCGGTTCTATTGCCGCGCTGATGTGCCTCCCGAGGATGAGCCGCGAGAGGAGCGCGCCTGAGGGTGGAGCTCCCATGCTCCATCTGCTCCGGGATTCCGACGGGATCCTGATGGGGTTCCCCGGGATGTGCCAGGATATCTCACTTATGAAAAAGGCTTCCCCGCTCGATCCATTCGGCATCGAACGGGGAAGCGCCGAGGGATGGATGTGGCCCTTCGCTCAGGCGGTCACCTTCTCCGGCTCCGGCAACCGCCCGAACGTAACCTCCTTGGTCCGGGTGTTCACCAGCGCGTAGTGTCCTCTCGCCAACGGACCAGGGTTGACGACCAGCGTCGTGCCGATCATCGCAGTGCCCTGGCCATCCAACGCGCTGCCGCAGAAGGCGAACCTGGGCCGGTATGTCTTGATGATCTCCTCGACCACGTGTCGGCCGATGTGTTGGCCGTTCTCCAGGTCCAGGTTCTCGCGCCTCGGTGGAGTGTGGAAGACCAGGATAGGCTCGTGCTCGATGTGACGCAGGAACTCGAACGCGAACTCGGCCTCCCAATCGGGATAGACGAGCACGAAGCGGTTCTCTCGTAGATCCTCGCTCAGCCCGCCGCCGAATCCGGCGACGACCAGGTTCTCGCTGGGCAGTGGCACGAAGGAGTGATGGATCATGTCAATGTTCGGCGCGACCACTTCGTGGTTGAGAGCGGCCTGGAAATAGAGCCGCTCCGGCGCGTCGAGATGGCCGGGCACGACCATGACGGGCACATCCAGCTTGCCCATCTCGTCGAAGAAGGCCTCATAGGCATGTACCGCCGCCTCCTCTAACGCATCCAGGGCGGCCTGTTCCATCTCAGGCGCTTTCCCGGCCGCATCGGCCTTTCGGAACGCCTCGGTACGGGCATCCTCGCCCACGATGTTCCCACAGAAGATGACCGCGTCGACGTTCTTCTCACGGGCAAGCTCGACGATTTGAGGCACGCGTTCCGTTGCGCCACGCAGGTCGGTGATCGCCAGGATACGCATGGTCATCACCTCCCTTGCCTCTCGTGGTCTCCCTCACAGCACGTGAAGCTCTGTGAAGATGACCGACATGAGAGCTCCTCTATATTTTCTGTTAACCGGCATGCGTTAGAGGGACGCAAGAGACAGATTAGAGCTTCATATGAGGGAAGAGCCCTTCCCTTTGCCCGTTGAGAGGTTCTCTGCTATCGTATGGTGGACACACGGGGATAGAGGGCCCCGGCTGCGAGGCGATCCCGTCATCTCGCTGGGGCCCCGGAGGCGTGGCGAGCGAGAGGAGGGATGAAGATGGGAACCGTGCGACTCCTTCTGGTGGGTTTGCTGCTCGTCGCTGCGGCGTGCTCTTCCCCTTCACCTACCCCGGCCGCTGATGTACCCTCGTTTCGGCTGAGCAGCCGCGCGTTTGAGGCTGGGCAGCCCATCCCTCGTACGTACACCTGTGATGGGGACGATATCTCCCCACCTCTGCAGTGGGACGATCCGCCCGGGGACACGCAGAGCTTCGCCCTCATCTTCGATGATCCCGATGCCCCGGCGGGCACGTGGGTCCATTGGGTCCTCTATAACCTGCCGGCCGACGCCCGTGCCCTGGCCGAGGGGATCCCCGCCGATCCGGAGCTGCCCGATGGCAGTCGGCATGGTCGGAATAGCTGGGATCGCCTGGGATATGGCGGGCCCTGCCCGCCTGGCGGAACCCATCGCTACTTCTTCAAGCTGTACGCCCTGGATGCCATGCTCGACCTGCCGCCGGGGGCGACGAAGAAGCAGCTGCTGCAGGCCATGGAGGGACACGTCCTGGCCCGGGCGGAGCTGATGGGGACATACACCCGTCGGTGATCCGGGGCGCGCCGCCCTCTCCTATTTCGGTGTTTCGGTCCCCCTTGACAAATAGGGCGTTTGGGTGTACAGTATGCCTGAAGTGGTATTGACCTCTACACCTCTAGACGACCAGACATCTTAACCTATTCGAACAGGACCTCGCTTCGTGGATCGGACAGATCTGAAAGCCTTCCGCATTGATCACAGCAGCGTCATCCCGCTCTACCATCAGATCCGGGAGAACCTGCGGGACCTGATCGAGAGCGGTGAGCTAAGGTCGGGCACGATGCTCCCACCCGAACGCGAATTGGCCGAGCAGTATGGGGTCAGCCGGCTGACGGTGCGCCAGGCGATCAGCGAGCTGGTACGTGATGGATTGCTGATCCGCCAGCATGGCGTGGGCACGTTTGTGGCGCCGCCCAAGCTGAGCCAGGTGCAGCCCATGGCGCTCAGCTTCACTCAGCGGATGATCCAGGCCGGGCGGGCTCCCACCAGCCGCGTGCTGGCCTGTGAGATCGTCCCCGCGTCGTACAATGTGGCTCGCCATCTGGGCGTCCAGCCGGATACCCCGGTCGTTCGCCTGTCCCGGTTGCGGCTGGCGGACGGTCAGCCGGTTATGCTGGAGACCACCCACCTGCCCGCCGATCGCTTCCCCGGCCTAGTCGATGAGGACTTCCGCACGCAATCCCTCTACGCCGTCCTCTCCACCCGTTATGGGGTGACCCTGGCGGAGGCCATCCAGACGTTGGAGCCGGTGGCCCTCACCGCGTACGAGGCCGAGCAGTTGGGCGCACAGGAGGGGGCCCCTGCCATGCTGGTGGAGGTCATCGCCTCCTCGCAAGAGGGGTGGGTGGTGGAGTACAGCCGGGCCGTGGTGCGTGGCGACACCTCTCGCTACGTGTTTCATCTGCGGAACGTGTACGACGACGATTAGGGGTGTGATAAGGGGAAGGAGGGGATCCCGATGAACCCGCTGCGAGTCGCTGTGGTCGGCGTGGGAGTCATGGGACGGCGCCATGTGGAGGCCTTCCACCGGTTGCCCGAGGCGCAGGTCGTCGCCGTGATGGACGTGGATGGCGAACGGGCTCGTTGGACGGCCGACCGATATGGCGTGCCCGCCTTCACCGAGTTGGATGCCTTGTTGGATCAGATGGCCCCGGAGGCGATCTGTGTGTGCACCCCGGACTGGGCGCATCGGAAGCCGGTGGTGACCGCGGCGGAGCGGGGGATTCACGTCCTGGTGGAGAAGCCGCTGGCGACCACGCTGGAGGACGCGGATGCCATCGTCGCTGCAGCCGAGACGGCGGGCATCACTTTGATGGTGGGGCATATCCTGCGCTTCGATCCCCGGTATGCGGAGGCGCGAGCGGCGGTGGTCTCCGGGAAGATCGGCCAGCTCACCTACATGTACGGCCGGCGGCACAACCTCATCGACTCCGGCCTGCGGTTCCGGGGACGCACCACCGTGGTGAACTTCCTGGGCGTGCATGATCTGGACATGATGCTGTGGTGTGCCGAGAGCCCCGTCGAGGAGGTGCATGCGATAGGCGCCCGGGGGGCGCTGGCTGATCTCGGCGTGGACGATGGGGTGCTCGCCACACTTCGGTTTCAGAACGGCGCTGTGGGGTGCTTGGACGTGCACTGGGCCATGCCGCCCGGGGCCATGCTGTTGGACGCCGGATTTAAGCTCATCGGCACGGCGGGGCAGATCTACGTGGACGGGGCGCTGGGGGCCGTCCGGGTGGAGATGAAGGAAGCGGCCCGGTTCCCGGATACCGTGTACGCGCCGGCCTCTCCCTGGACTATGGGCGCGCTGATGGCCCAGGACGCCCACTTTGTGCGATGTGTGCGCACGCAGGAGAGGCCGTTGATCGACGGCCCAGCAGCGCGCCGCGTGGTCGCGCTGGCCGTGGCTATTCACCGGTCGCTGGAGACTGGCGAGCCGGTCCGGCCGGATCAGCCCGGATCGTAGCATCGAAGCTTTGTCCTGCGCATCGCGTCCTCCTACCTGCAGGTGATACCACGCTGCAGGATCGATCCCATAGTATCCCTCGCAGGCATCAGGGTCATAGATCCAACGCTCTCGCCAACCATTCATCGTTCATCGCTCGTCGTTCCAAATCATTAAGAAAGGGAGGTGAATCGGGAGAAGAGGGACCTTCGCGTGAGTTCAGTCCTTTCCGTCGGCGTAGAGGTGTGTGGGGCCTTGTGCGTGCGCTGGGCCCCCGGCCATGGCGAAATCAGCGTTTCAGGATAGGATAGGAATTTTGTGATCTTCCATTCCCTATATCTAGTGTGTCGTGCTGTGGTGTACTCTAGATATAGGGGTGTCGGGATGCGGTATCTATCCCCGGGGAGATCATTGCATTCCATGCCTTGAGGAGGGAGAGCGATGTCCGTGCTAAACGAGATGGCGCGCAAGTGCGTCACACGACGGGAGATGCTGCGGTTTCTGGGGGTGAGTGCGGCG
>JAADGJ010000012.1 GCA_013152435.1 Chloroflexota bacterium
GCCCCTCACCTGCCCTGTGGGGCCGGAGGCCACCGGCCAAAGCCCCAACCAGGCAGGGAAAAGGCGAGAATCGGACTCGCCATCCTTTGACAAATCGACAGGGGCGGGATATTATCTGAACGATTATTCAACTATAGATCGGTCCCGACAGCCACATCGCCCCCGCAGCGCCACGTTCACGTGTGATGCTACCCCTTCGGCTTCTCAGAACAAGGAAGGGAGCGACGGTGGCTGTCCGACCATCATATGACATCGCACAACCGGAGGTGATCGTGACCGCCGTCAGGCATCGTTCGCCGTGGATCCGAAGGATCACGCTATTCGCTTTCATCATGATCGTCGCCGCCCTGCTGGCGGCTTGCGGGAATCCCCCGCCGCGCATCGTGGTGGAGCCCCAATCCCAGGATCTGGGCGAGAGGCCACAAGAGCCCCTGGAGCTGACTTATACGGTACGCAACGAGGGGGGAAGCCCCTTGCGAATCGAGAAGGTGAGCACATCCTGCGGCTGCACCCGGGCGACCGTGGATCGAGAGACCATCCCCCCCGGCGAATCCGCCCAATTGCGCGTCGTGCTCGATCCCACCGAGGACAACCTGTACGGGAACCTGCTGCGAGTGATCTACGTGCGCAGCAATGACCCGGACAACCCAGAGGTAGAGGTGGAGTTTCGGGTAACCATCCGGAAGCCGGAGGGTTAGGAGGCCCCGATGCTCAAACGCTGGCTGGAAAAGCTGGCCGGGAGTAACACCCTCTACTATCCCGGATGCGTGACCCATTATGCCCTGCCCGACATCGGCAGGCGCTATGAAGAGCTGCTACGCCAGGCCGGGGTGGATTTCATCGTCCTGTCCGGAGAGGTCCTCTGCTGCGGCAGCCCTGTCAAACGGGCTGGCTATCTCGCCGACTTCGAGGATCTGAAGGCGAAGAATCAGGCCATCTTCGCCCGCTTCAGCGTCCGCAAGATCATCACCAACTGTCCCGGCTGCTACCATACCCTCAAGTTCGACTACGGGCTAGACGCCTACCACGTCACTCAGGTGCTCTCGCCCGAACGGCTGAGGACGGGCGATGGACGAGCCAGTGTGGGCCGTGAAGCTCCCATCACCTACCACGACCCATGTCACCTGGGACGCTGGTCCGACATCTACGACGAGCCGCGGCGCCTGCTGGCGCGGGCCGGATGGACGGTGACGGAGTTGCCCGACAACCGGGAGCACAGCCTGTGTTGCGGCGCGGGCGGAGGCGTGAAGTCCAACTTCCCCGATCTGGCGAACGCCATCGCCCGGCAGCGCCTGGCCCTGGTGGAGAACGAGCGGCTCTGCACAGCCTGTCCTCTCTGCTACGCCCATTTCAAGGAAAACGCCGATGGGGTGGAGGTGCTGGAGCTCAGCGAGGCCCTGATGGGCGGCCTGAGCCGGGAGGATACGCCATGAACCTGGAGCGCCTATCAACGCTCGTTGGCGAGGAGAACGTCTCCACTGCAATCGAGGATCGAATCGTCTACGGCCGGGACGCCTCCCGTTTGGAGGGGGAGTGCCAGGCCGTGGTCTGGCCGTCACGCCCGGAGCAGGTGGCCGCGATCGTCGAGTGGGCCCGGAGGGAGGGCGTCGATCTGGTACCTCGCGGGGCAGGCACGGGGCTCTGCGGCGGGGCCGTCCCCCAGCATTCGGTAGTGGTGGATCTCTCGCGTCTGATCTACATCGGCCCCGTGGACCTCGGACAGCGTCGGATACGGGTGGGAGCCGGCGTCGCATTGGGAGCCCTCAACCGTCATCTGGCGGCGGATGGCCTCCTCCTGCCCGTTATCCCGGGCAGCCATCGAGCGGCCAGCATCGGCGGCATGATCGCCACCGACGCGGCGGGGCTGCGCGCCGTGCGCTATGGCACCATGCGGAACTGGGTTGAGGAGGTCACCCTGGTGGACGGCCTGGGGCGTATCCACCGCCTGGCCGGAGACGAGGTGAATGACGCGGCGGGATGGGAGGGAATCACCGGCTTCGTCACCGAGGCGACGATGCGCCTGATCCCCCTTCCCGCTCGGCGCACGGTATCGCTCCTCCCCTTCGACGGCGAGGAGGCGCTGCTGGCCCAGCGAGATCGATGGCTGGCCGATCCCCGGCTCACGGCGCTGGAGTACATCAACCGCCACGCGGCGGAGGCCATCGGCTGGGAGGCGCGTCCGCACCTGCTGGCGGAGTTCGACTCGGACGGCGGGGAGATCGCCGATCCGGAGCGCATCGCCGCCCTGTGGCATGCCCGCGATGGCCTCTATCCGGTGCTGGCCCGAAGCGGCTATCCCGTCATCGAGGACCCGCAGATGGAAGGGGAAGGGCTGGCAACACTGCTGGCCTGGCTGGAGGCGGAGGGGATCCCCGCCTTCGGCCATCTGGGCGTCGGTATCATGCATCCCTGCTTCCACCCCAATGACGAGCGCTTGGCCGCGCTCTACGAGCGGGTGGCGGAATGGGGCGGCCGGGTCAGCGGAGAGCACGGCATCGGATTGAAGAAGAAGAGATGGACCGACGCCGCCTTCCAGGCCGAGGCACGGCGGTTGAAGGAGCACTACGATCCGCAGCAGGTGATCAACCGGGGGAAGCTATGCTGAGAGAGCTGGCCGAGAACCCGCCCTGCATCGAGTGCGGCCTGTGCCGGGAGGCCTGTCCCATCTTCACGATCCTGCGGCAGGAGCACATCAGCCCCAGGGGGTTGGCCATCCTGGCGGATCAGGGCGTGGCCTCCGTGGTGTTCTATCAATGCACGTTATGTCGATCCTGTCGAGTGATCTGTCCCGTGGGCCACGATCCGGCCGGGGAGAGCATACGCGCCGATCTGGTGGCGCGAGGCGTGGAGACGGAGGCCAACCGGGAGATGATCGCCAACATCCGGCAGTACGGGAATCCGTTCGGGCCGTTGAAGGAGGGGGAGATCCCCAAAAGGCTCACCTGCTGCTGAGGCTGCTGGGAGCATGTCTGAGAAATGCCGTGCTTCTGCTATAAGGCAGGTACGGGCCAGGGCAGGGGCGATTCATGAATCGCTCCTGCCCACAGGTAGGTGGCGGCAGATACCCCCGTCTGGGAAAAAGCCCACAGGAGGCGCCATTCCTGCAGCGCTGCTCACAAAATGGTCTCCTGTGGGCTCACCAACATGAGACAGGGAGTCCACCTTCTGAGGGGATCCAGGCTTAAAGGATGATCTTCCATGAGTGAGCCACCGTCGGCACCTGAAAACCGGGCACCGGAAGTGCACGAGTTTCAATTACTGATCCGAAATCCGCTCAGCTGGCTGGGCGGCGTGATCGCTGCCGTCGCGACGGTGGTCTTGGTGATCCTGCTTTTCCTGCAATTCACCGCCCCTCGCCACAGCCCTTACCTGGGCGTCGTCACCTTCCTGATCCTGCCGATGATGCTGGTCACCGGGCTACTGCTGGTGCCCATCGGCATGCTCTGGAACCGGCGCCGACTGCGCGCCGCCCAGGCCCTCCAGCCTGGCGTAGTGTTGCGACCCTTCCCCAGCCTGGATCTGAACATCCCCGAGCAACGGCACCGCGTGATCCTGTTCCTGATGGCTACGGCCGGGATCGTGATGCTGCTGGGCCTGGTCACTTACAAGGGGTACCAGTTCACCGAATCCGTCAGCTTCTGCGGGCAGGTGTGCCACCAGGTGATGGCACCCGAGTTCGTGACTTACCAGAACTCACCTCACGCCCGCGTCAAGTGCGTCGAGTGCCACATCGGCCCGGGTGCGACCTGGCTGGTCCGATCGAAGATCACCGGGATCAGCCAGGTGATAGCGGTCCTGACGAACTCCTATCCCCGGCCCATCCCGCTACCGATCAAAAATCTCCGCCCCGCCCGCGACACATGCGAACAATGCCATTGGCCCCAGAAGTTCTACGGCGACCGGATGAAAACCAGCCCGCACTTCAACTCCGATGAGCAGAATACCGGTGAGCGCATCTTCATGATCATCCGGGTCGGAGGGCGGGGAGTAGAGATGAGCGCCAGCCGGGGGGTGCATTGGCACGTAGATCCGCGTATCCGAGTCGAATACATCGCCACCGATCCCGCCCGGCAGGATATCCCCTGGGTACGCGTGACCCGAGCCAACGGCGAGGTCGTCGAATATCTGCGGGCCGGTTCGGATCTAACCCCTGAAGACATCGCCCGGCTGCCCAAGCGCGTGATGGACTGCGTGGACTGCCACAACCAGCCCTCGCATACCTTCAAGTCGCCCAGTCAGGCGGTGGACCAAGCCCTGGCCGCCGGCAAGATCGATCGGAGCCTGCCCTACATTCGACGGCGGTTGGTGGAGCTGCTCAGCCGGAGCCATCCCTCTGTGGAAGTGGCCACGATGACGCTGGACAAAGAGTTGACGAACTACTATCGGACCTCCTATCCTGCCCTATATGCGGCTCGGGCGGATGCCGTGCGCCAGGCGATCCGGGTCGCCCAGAATATCTATCGGACGAACATCTTCCCTGAAATGAAGGTCGATTGGAGAACGTACCCGAACAATATCGGCCACAAGGACTCACCCGGGTGCTTCCGCTGCCACGACCTGCACCATCTCAGCGCCGACGGCAGCAATATCCCCATGGACTGCGACTTGTGCCATACCATTCCGACCACGATCGCCATCGACAAACCCTTCACCGTGCGTCCGACAGACCTACCGCCGAAGCCACCCTCCCACAAAGAGCCGGGATGGTCCGTTCGTCACGACTCCGACGCCCAGAACACGTGCCGTCAATGCCACGAACCAGGCTTCTGTGCCTATGGCCTCTGCCACGGGCCGACGTGGACCGGTTGGCTCTTCTACACTGGCGGCCAAAACTGTACGCTCTGCCATAAGGGATAGGAAAGACGATGAAACAAGTGCTCCTGTTTCTTTCGCAAGGTTTTGAGGAGGCGGAAGCGGCCGCCTTTATCGACGTCCTGGGCTGGACACGCTCCACCGAGGGAGTCACGCCCGTGGATACCGTGGTGGCCGGCCTCCGATCGGAGGTCAGGGCCGCCCACAGCCTTGTCGTACGGCCCCAACATTTGCTATCGGAGCTGGATCTGAGCCGGTTTGCAGCCCTGGCCTTCCCCGGCGGATACCACGACCGAGGCTTTACCGAGGCATATGAGCCGGTCGTGCTGGATGCCATTCGCACCATCCACGCTGCCGGGGGCATCATCGCCACCATCTGCGTCGCCGCCCGTCCCGTGGCCGCCGCCGGGCTGCTCGCCGGCAAGGAGGCGACCACCTATCCCCTGGATGGGGGCAAACACCTTCGCTACCTGGCCGAGCACGGCGCGAGGGTGAGGGACCAAGAAGTCGTGGTGAGCGATCGCATTATCACCAGCACGGGCCCGGCGACCGGCTTCACGGTAGCTTTCCGGCTTCTGGAGATGCTCAACGGCTCCGAGGACGTGAAGAGGATCCAACATGCAATGCGGTTTCAGGATTGACCCTCAGCCCTTTATACGCCTTCCCGTCGCTGGAAGGTCAAGCCGAAAACACGGATCATAGGAGGAATCGCCGATGAAGGGATTGCTGCGACTGGCCCTAGTGCTGGGCACCTTATGGGCCTCGGTCGCCGTAGCCTGGGCCCAAGACTCCGGGCGTCAGGCCGTCGTCTACTATAACGAAGCCTGCGACGAGTGCGTAACCTATGTCGAGGGCGAACTGGCGGAGATCATGGCCGCCCACCAGATCCAGCTCGTCAAGAAGGACTACATCAACCAGCGAGAGAACCGCCGGGAGCTAAACGAGCTGAACGACCGGCTGGGCGTGCCGTTGGAATTGCAAAGCCATCTGGCCACCTATATCGACGATGGGCGCATCATCCTGCAGGGCGAACCCCCTCGTGCAGTAGTAGAGGCCCTGCTGGCACCAGACGCCCAACTGCCAGAGCGCATCCTGGTCTACCGTGACGAAGGAGCTGACGAATACAAAGTCTGGGCCTTCGCCGGCCCCATCCAGAGCTACCCGGCCGACACCCCCATTGAGACCTACCTGACCTGGTTTGAGGCCAACCGGGAGAGCTTCCCGACCGCAACGGCCGACAAACCTAGCCTGCTGCTGCCAGCGGTGCTGCTCACCGGGCTGGTGGACGGGATCAACCCCTGCGCGCTGGCCATCCTGCTCTTCTTCGTCTCCTTCCTGTTCACCATCCGCAAGACGCGGGCCTCCGTAGCTCGCATGGGAGCCGTATACATCGCCGCGGTGTATGTGGTCTACTTCCTGATCGGGCTGGGGCTGCTGCGCGCCTCGACGCTGCTCCAGGGACACTGGCTGGGCCAAGCAGGAGCCGTCCTGCTGATCCTGCTGGGCCTCACCAACCTGCTGGGAGCCATCTTCCCCAACTTTCCCATCCGATTGGAGGTGCCCGAGGGGAGCAAGGAATCGCTGCAAAAGTGGATGTACCGGGCCACGCTGCCCACCACCCTGGTGCTGGGCACACTGGTGGGGCTGCACACCTTCCCCTGCTCCGGCGGCCCCTATGTGGCGGTGCTGGGATTGCTGGCCAGCCAGACCGGGTTCTGGGAAGGGGTAGTCTACCTGGTGCTCTACAACCTGATGTTCGTCGTGCCGCTCGTCGTCGTGCTCCTCCTGTCATTGGATCCGGTGCTGGGAGGCAAGATCCAGGAGTGGGAGCGATCATC
Source organism: Chloroflexota bacterium (assembly GCA_013152435.1). Lineage (NCBI taxonomy): Bacteria > Bacillati > Chloroflexota > Chloroflexota bacterium. The sequence continues at coordinate 6,651 of JAADGJ010000012.1, forward strand.
CTCACGAGCGGTGCGAGGCGTAACCGGCGGTGTGATGGCCGCCCTGGGCCTTGGCCTGCTGATCTGGGTGCTCTAGTCGGCGGAGAGGCCCCCGGTAAGGGCACGGTGGCACCACGTCCATGGCGCATCAGCGAAGAGCATTGCCTTCCGCTATCCGAAGGGAGTGACGCATGACACCGAAGAAAAGGAAGAGGAAACCTACCCGTAGGGTGAGATCCCGCCCCACGAGCCAGAGATCAGAACAGCGCTCCTGGCTGGGAGCGCATCACCTGGCCGTTGGGTTGCTGGTTTTGCTGCTGGTGTTGGTGGTGGGTGCGATCCTGTTGATCACGGGATACGACGGCGACTCATCCCAGGCCGCAGAGGCGGAGCTGGATAAAAGCAAGGGGGCCGCCGACGCCCCCGTTGTGGTGGTGGAATATGGGGACTTTCAGTGACCGTGGTGTCGGCGATTCGCCACCGACGCGGAGCGTCGGCTAGAAGAGGAGTATGTGAGCCAGGGCAAAGTGCGCTTCGTCTTCCGCCACTTCGCCTTCATCGGCGACGAATCGCTCTGGGCGGCGGAGGCGGCCGAGTGCGCCAACGAGCAGGGTCGCTTCTGGGATTACTACGACAAACTCTTCGAGGAGCAGGCCGGCGAAAACATAGGCGCCTTCAGCAAGGAGAACCTGAAGCGCTTCGCCGCCGAGTTGGGCCTGGACACGAAACAGTTTAACCGGTGCCTGGATTCCGGAAAATACAGCGCCAAGGTGCAACAGGAGACCGCCCAGGGCCGGCAGAAGGGCGTGCGCGGCACCCCCACCCTCTTCGTCAACGGGAAGCTCATCGAAGGAGGGGGCGACTACCAGATACTCCGCGCGGCCATCGAGGCGGCCCTGAACGAGCCGTGATCGCTCCGTCCAGTCAGTTCGTCGAAACCCTCACGGCTCCAAATCCCAACGGAAGACACGTTCCGGTATACCGGCCACGTCGCGGATCACCACCTCGATCCACTGCGCGCCATCCAGGTCTATCGTCGGGAAGTAGAGAACGCCGCTGACGTGATGCCCACCCCGTGCGCCATCCCACCGCACGGGGGCCACTTCGTCGCCACGGTCCGTGCGGAGCACGGCCAGCTGCGTCAAATCGTAATCCAACTCCACCGAATGGGTGTTCATCGCCACCCGGAAGTGCAGCGTCGACTCGGGTCGATCGAGATTCAACGGCGCGATCTCGACCGTCACTCGGCCGGCATCGCTGATACGCGCCGGGAAAGGTTGCGCGGCCTGTTGAGGGCCCGTCGAGATCTCCGCACGCGTTGCGGGCGAATCGACCGGGGCCTCCTCGCGCCCGCCGCACGCCGCCAACAGCAAGCCAACGCCCAACAGCACAAGGGCCCATACGAGCCGTTTCATCGACAACCACCCTCCTGAAGTTGCCATATGGTCAGAGCCCGCCGCCGATCCCGTCGCAGCAGGCGCAGCATGACGAGGATGCCGATCAGGTTCGTCGCCAGACCCGCGGCCATGAACCAGATCTTGTACTCGGCCAGGAAGACGGCCGCCGCCGAGAGCCCGACCAGCGGCAATACATCCGTCACGTGGTGGGCGCAACAGGCGACCATGGCCAGAGTGGACGTGCCCCCGGCCGTGCCGGTGAGCGCACCAGCAGCCCGGGTGCCATCGGGTAAATGTAATCCCAGTTTGAGGTAGGTGAAAAGCCCAACCTGGATGCCGAACCCCAGGATGATGGGCACCACAAAGGGAGCGTCCTCCCGGAACAGGTCCCGGGCGTGCTCCCAGGACTCCGCCAGGGTGACGATGCCGAGATAGAGCGCCGCCAGCCCCAGCGCGCCCAGCACTCCGGCGATCACGGGCCAGCGAAGACGACGCACGGATCCCATCGCAAACCTCAGCGCAGCCAAAGATCGAAGCGGATCAAGAATGGCCCTCCGAGCCATACCGCACCGGATCGCTCTGGAAGCGGGTCAGACACGCCACCGAGCAGAAGTGATAGTGCGTGCCCTGAAAAACGATGCTGCCCGCCGCCCGTTCCGGCGCCACCGCCATGCCGCACACCGGGTCTACCGGCCAGGATTCGGCATCCTGGCGGGGCAGCACCTCGGGCTGGAAGTGCCCCTGTCGCAACACCAGGCAGTGAAAGGCCTGGTCCTGGCCATCGCCGGGCGTGACACAGGCGCGCAGGCTGATGTATCGTTCCAGGCCGCTGAGGGCCAGCTTGCGGCCCAGCAGCTTTTCCACCTGAAACAGCCCGGCCGGGTTGTCCATCGCCACCTCGATGTGGGCCGGGGTCTCCTCGCCAGGGCAGATCGTCACCTCCCGGATAGCCATCGCCGAGACGGCGTGGATATCGGCCTTGCCCCGATCGAAGGCCACCTGGCCCCGTCTCTGGGTCATATCCGCCCCGTCCGCCACGGCCACGATGGCCGCCTCTAAAGTAGCAGGAACGGGATCGCAATCGTGGCTGGCGATGGCGGAGAGGACAAAGCCGGTCAACACCTGACGTTGAGCCAGATCGGGGTAGATATGCGGCAGATGGCGGGCCAAGACGGGATAGGCCAGCACGACGCTATACGCCTCATGCCCCCTCCGGGCGACCTGATTGCCCACATCGTGGAGGAGCGCCGCCGCCAACACGACGACATACGCATCCTCCAGGGTCCCAGCGTCGCTGGTCACCACATCGGACCCGACGCCGCCCTTGACCAACAGATGCAACAGACGCAACGCGTCGGCCGCCACCACCTGCGCGTGCATCTGACCGTGATCGTTGTATCCCAGCTTCTCCACGCTCATATACCCCGTCAGGTCCCACAGGGCCAGGACCTGGGGATCTTCCATCAGGCGCGCATAGAGGGCGGCCGCGCGAGGATACGGTCGGGTGAGCTCATGGATAGCCGCATCGGCCGCATGGGCCAGCTGATGATAGTCCCAATCCAAAGCCACCCGCACGCCGTGTCCGACGTGCGTGCAGGGAGGAGCCCCTGTTTCCGTCATGATCATCCCCCGTCAATCATCAACGGATTTCCCCATCTGGGTGGCATCGGAGGCGAAGCCGAGCAGGTCTCGCAGGCCCTGCTCAGCCTGATCCGGCGCCACGGCCAGCCAGTACACCCGATCGCCCACCTGGAAGTAGAAGTGCGTCTGTCCCATCCCCGTGAGCTCATACACGAGAACCCCCTGCTCCCGGCGTGAGCCCACCGGGGTAAAGGGGGTATCGGACCCTGCGATGGCCCGCGTCATCCAGGTGGTCAGCAGGCGCGCTCCCCAGCCTCCCCAGGAACGCGCGACCCACAGGGTGGCCGATGGAGAATCGGCTCCATAGATGGCAACGGCCGCGCCGGTCAACGGAAAGGGGGTGCGATGAAGCTGACGGATCGCATCCGCCGCCTCCGATCCGAACAGATGCGTCCGCAACGGCAATCCCGCCGTCTGCGAGGGCACCGGCAGCGGGGCCGGATCGCGCGCCGACGACATCAACCCGGCCAGCAGGAGCGTGCCCGCCAGCAACACCAGTCCCAGCCCAACCAGCACCCTGGGCCACCACCGTCTTCTCCTAGGACGAACGAGCGGCAGAGGGGCCTCTGTCCTCAACGTCCACCTCCATCAGTTTCCTAAGCGACGATCTCGAAGTTGCGCATCATGCCCATGTCCTCGTGCTCCAGGTTGTGGCAGTGGTAGAGGAAGAGGCCGGTGAAATCGGCGAAACGACGGATGACCCGAACCGTCTCGCCCGGCATCACCAACACCGTGTCCTTCCACCCCTCGTCCACGAACCCCTCGCGGAGATCCTCCCAGGCCGCCCGGCCCGCCCGGCTGATCTGGCGATCCAGCACCTGGAACTGCTCGCCATGCATGTGTATGGGATGGGGCAATGTCATGCCACCGCCCATCATGCCGCCGCCCCCGCCGCGGTTGACGAACTCCCATATCTCGATACTCCCCAACTTCACCTGCTCCTCCGGGGCCACCCCCGTCATCTCAAAGGTGCGGCCGTTCAGCGTCCAGCCGAGACGGGGTGTCATCTCCAGGACCACGGTGCGGGTGGCGACCGCATCTCGGGGCGAGAGGCGCTCGATGGTGGAAAGGCGGGCCGGCAGCTCCGGCCGATCGCTTGATTCCCGCTCCACGCGCACGGTGAGGATGTCAAAAGGATCGCCCAATTCCAGCGAGGATCCGCCCATCATCATGCCGCCGCCCGCGGGCGATCGGAAGGGGAGGCTCTGCAGGGTCAACTGGCTGCCCACAGGCCGATCGCTGAAATCCACCCACAGCTCCACCCGCTCGGCTGGAGCCAGGGTGACGTAAGGCCGCTGCACCGGCTCCTCCAGCAGGCCGCCATCCGTGCCGATGACGGTGAACGGCGAGCCATCGCTCCAGCCCAGTTTATAGATGCGGGAATTGGATCCGTTGAGCAGGCGTAAGCGATAGGGGCGAGTGGCCACCCCCAGGGTGAAATCGGGCTGGCCGTTGACGAGGATCTGATCGCCCAGGAACCCTACCATTCGATCCATCATGCCGTTGGGCAGGTAGACCAACTGATTGTCATCGTCGAAGAGCCGATCCTGGATGACCAGCGGGACGTCGTACTCGCCCGAGGGCAACCCCAGCGCCTGCTCCTCCTCATCGCTCACCAGGAAAAACCCCGCCATCCCCGCGTAGACCTGGGGACCGGTGATGCCATGGGGATGAGGATGATACCAGTACGTCCCCGCCCGGTTCAGTATCTCGAACTCGTATTCATAGGTCTCGCCCTGATTGATCGCATATCGGGGATGCCCGTCCATCTCCGCGGGCACATGGAGGCCATGCCAGTGGACGATGGTCTCCTGCGGGATCTCGCTGGAGAAGTGCACGCGCAGGCGTTGCCCCTTCCTCACGCGAAAGATGGGGCCGAGATAGGTATCGGGCAGGGCCTGGAGGTGTGCGGGATCTCCCTTGAGCACCCGCCCCTGGAATTGCCAAACCCGGGTGGCCTCCCCCGCGAAGATGGGAGCCGTAGCGGCGACCGCTGCCAGAGCGATCTCCGCATCTACGCCCCCCACGTCGGCACGCGGGGTGGGAGCAGAGGACGCCGTCGTCGCGACCGGGCCGATGTCGGCATCGGACGCGGACGCCGTGGGAGCGGCGGGGGTGAGCAAGTCGACGGAGGGTGAGCACGCGGCCAGCGCGGCCGCGGCCAGCCCTGCACCGCCCAGCCCCAGGAAAGCGCGTCGAGTGAAACGTTTCTGTCGTGTCATAGTACCTCGTTTCTTGAAATCATCTTGAAATACACGATGCGATGACAGGCGCATGACATCTGCAGGAGACAAAAGCGCCGTCATCGCATGTACGTGCTCGGTTCACACAACTTGTGTCGCGTTGGTGAAGTAGATTGTTAGAAAAGGCATCCCGGACGTTTCCGTCCGACTTCATCTTCATCATGGACCAGTTTCATGAGGATATGTTGAAGCTAATGTGAAGCTTCTATGACGATTCCGGTCACCCCTCGGCGCCTCGCGATTTTTCCGCATATCCGCCATGCTCATCCACATCATCTTCGATGCCAGCTTACGATCAGCGCGCCGCCGTCATCATCTCCTGCGCGGCCGTCTGAGCGGTCTCCGGAGATCCCAACCAGAACGCCTGCGTGTAGCGCTCCAGAACCCGGGAGAGCACCTCGGGCCGCCGGATGGTCGCCATCAGACCCCGCACCAGGGGGAGCGGCAGCCGGGGCAACACCCGCTGGGCCAGGCACAACACGTCATAGTACGGCTTGCGAGCGGCCACCAACCTCCGGTAAGCTCCCTGAACCTCCGCCAGGCTCGCCTCGCCTTCCAGCACCCGCCGCAGCAGGCGCCCCAGGTGAGTACCGAAGAAGAGGGCCGGGCGAATGCCCTCGCCAGTTAGCCCCAGGCACTGCCCGGCCGCATCCCCCACCAGAAATAGGTCGCCCATCATGGGATCCCGCAAGGCATGCGGGAAATACCCGCCGTGTACCCCATCCCGTCGCACGCCCAGGTCGGTCAGGAAACGGTCCAGCTCGCGCCCCAGGCGCGTGTCCCCCAGGTAGCTGCCGATGCCCACACGGCTGAATTCGCCTACAGGGAAGGCCCAGGTGATCCCCACCGGCAGGATACCCTGCGGATCGTACCAGAAATGTAGGCCATCGTCCCGATAAGGCACCAGAGTCTCCATGCCAAAGTTCAGCCGATCCCGGCGCACCAGATCCGGTCGAATCCTCCCCCCCAGCGCGGCCCGCCAGCCGGAGGCGTCCACGATGAGATCCCCACGGAAGGTGCCCTGGGATGTATGCACCTGGTCGCCCGTCAGGCCCAGGGCCGCAGCCTGCACGAAATCAGCGTCCGCCTGCTCCCATAGCAGGCGGCAAAGGACACCATAATCAAAGGTGCAAAACGGCTCGGCCACAGGATAGACGAAGGTGTGGCCCGGCGTGTGGACGACCAACCGGTCGTGGACCTGCAAGATCGCCCCTCCCAACCCCAGGGCCTGCAACGTGCAGACCAACGTGCCGCATGCGGATGTCTGTCCCACACCAATGGGCTTGCGATCCAGCAGAAGCACCCGTTTCCCCCGCAACTGTGCGGCCACGGCCAGTCCAGCAAAGCTGGCCCCGGCGATGACGACGTCGTAACGCATCATTCACCCCTTACACCAACGCGGTGATCCCCCCTGAAAGCCCCGGCCCCGGTCACCGAACGGCTCGTTCAAACGACGATGGCTCGATCGCCGAGGCAGAGGAGCCGCCCCTCGCCATTGAGGGACGGCTCCCTCCCCACATCAATGGGACCCGGATGCATGCGACTGCATCTGAGCCGCCTCGGCCGTTATCTCGCGCCGGTGCAGATAGTTATACACGGGCACGAAGATCACGGCGACGTAAAAGCCGTAGAACACCGTCTCCACCAAGCCGATAAGGAGGCCGACCGCGCTCCAGCTGAAGCCGGGGAACAGCCGCTGCCACACCTCGTACATGGCCCAGCCCGGCAAGACCAGGTCCCAGAACACGCAGAAAACGTAGGTCACCGCGAAGAGAACGCTCAACGAGAGGCCCACGGTCTTGATGCGCAATCCGTTCATCATCTCTCACCTCCTGTGGGCAACCATGCCCATCCCCGCCGCATCCGGCCCCTCACCGATCGGCAGGCCCTTTCCTGCCCGCCGGCCGGTGGGGCACGGTCCGCCGTCCCCGTCGTCCGGCCTTGCCCCCGACCGCTACGCCCACCCCCGGCCGGGCATAGCGCTCCGGAGCGGCCTCGAACTCGGCCTGACAGCGCGGACAGCATAGATAATAGATCACCTTCTCGTACTCGATCGCGACATGGGCCCGCCCCCGATTGATTCTGCGACCACATACGGGATCCCTCAGCATCTCTCACCCTCCGTTGGGCGGCCAACCCGCTGCCCGGGCGGCCGGACGCACATCCACGGTTCACCCACACCGAGCTAACGGCAGCTTGTGGGTTTCGTCGGAGCATCCTCCGAGCCTTCTTCATCTTGATCGGGCGGATGTTGATGTCCTCTGCCCATGCCGCATCCCCCGCCGCCATGTCCGCCATGGACACGCATCATGATCAGGAGGAGCGCTCCAAAGAGGATCCAGGAACCATACGCCTGCAAGAATTCGATCATGAGAGCCTTCCTCCCGGAGCGAGTGATCCCTCCCTCGAAAGTACATCCAACGATCTAACCTCAATCCCAGCATAGCACACCGACCTGAGCCGAGACAGCGCCGTTCGGCGGGGATGGCACCGGGCAGAAACCCCTATGCCCGTCAGGGGAGTTGGCGGGGATCGCCTCGCGCCGGGATGCGGGTCTACGGCTGGCGGATACCCTCCAGGGCCTTCTCCAACGCGCCGCGAGCCTCCTCCGACTTGCCGGCCTCGATGTCCTCCAGAGCGTGCTCAGCAGCCTCCTTCAGATCACCGGGGGGCAACAACTCAAACGCCTCCTGCAAAGCCGCCCTGGCCTCCTCCAGATCATCCCGCTCCAGGGCGCGGGCCGCCTCCTGTAGATGCGCCACGCCCGGATCGACCGGGGCCTCTGGGGAGGGCGCCCCCTCACCGGAGGCGGGCATCTCTTCCCCCATGCCCTGAGCCTGCTCGATGAGACTCGTAGCCTCCTGAATGTTGCCCGCGTTCAGCGCGTCCAAAGCCTGCTCGATCACCTCGGCCTGCTCATGCTCGGCCGAATCCGCCGCCTGCTCCAGGAGTTCGACGGCCTCGTCGATCTCGCCATGTTCGACGGCGTGCGCCGCGTCCTTCAGCAGGCTGGCCACGTCGCCGAAAGCGATCTCCTCGCCGCGCCGCCAGGCGTCGAGTAGGGCCACCAGATCGCCGATCTGCTGGGGAGACAGGACGCCCCCCCACGCGGGCATGCCCCGTTCCAGCCTTCCGCTGGCGATGGCCTCGGCGTACCACACATCATCGAACTGTCCCAGTCGGGCCGGATCGTTCAACGCAGGAGCCGTCCCGCCCTGGCCGTTCTCCCCGTGGCAAACCACGCAGACGGCGGCGTAGATCCGGGCACCCCGCCGGGCGTCCGGCTGCATACGCAGCTCGCCCAGGTCCGGGGCCGTAGACTCCCAACTCCGGATGAAGGCCACGATCTTCCGGAGCTCCTCGTCGGTGAATGGACCGCCGCGGGCCTGACTCCAGGCGGGCATCTCCGTGCCCGGGATGCCGCTGGCCGCCAGATCGAAGAGGGTCTCATCGGGCGTATCGCGCAGCAGCGCCAGGTTGTTGAGGGCCGGCGCGTCTACGCCCTCCCCCTGCTCGCCGTGGCAACTGGCGCAGTTGGCCTGATAGAGCTCCTCGCCGGCGGCGATGGCCGCGGCCCGATCCGCTGCCCGCACCGCCTGAATCCGGGTCGGCTCACGGTTGATGTAGAGTTGGAAGGCGACCAGGATCAGCACACTGAGAGCCAGCGCCCCCCAGAGCAGGCGGGTATAGTTTTCTTGTCGCATGGCTCCCCCTTAAACCGGCGTCGCTTGAGACGGATCGAACCGATCACGCGTGATGACCCGACTGGTATCCACAACGATCTCGCCATCCACGATCTCGACCGGGAAGAGATCGAGCGGGCGGGGCGGCGGTCCGGCCAGCACCTCCCCCTTCTTGTTGTAGATGCCGCCGTGGCAGGGACAGTGGAAGCGGTCCTCATCATCCCGCCAGGGGACGGTGCAGCCCAGATGCGTGCAACGATGCCACATGGCCAGCACGCCCTCATCCAGACGGGAGATATAGAAGCGCCCCTTCCGTACGTGGACGATGCTTCCGACGGGGAACTCGTCGACCCGGCCGGCCTTGACCTTCTCGCCAAAGCCCCCCGGCTCGACCACCGGCTTGAAGAACTGAAGCAGGCTCCCCAGGGATTGCCCCGCCAGGGCCAGCAGGGACGCCCCCCAGGCCCAGAGCAGGAACCGCCGCCGGGGGAGCTTCTCCTCGGGAGCGTGTTCGTGGATGGTCATAGGAACCTCCTCGGGTTACAGATCACTGAGCGGGTTGTATCCCCCCGGCATGTTCCACGGCCAGTAGAGCTTGAAGCCCGGCCCCCGGAAGAGGAGCCCGCTCAGGGTGAACACAAATGCGGAGACGAACATCACCGTGAACAACGCCAGCATCCGCTCCCGGGGCGTCGGCCGCCAGCGGCGCAAGACCAACATCGGCGCCCCCACCAACACGGTGAACACGATGATGGGAATGAGCCATTGGCTGACCCATCCGGGAGCCACACCTCGCAACATCTCCCGGGGGGTGATCCAGTTGTCCACGACGATGTAGGCCGGCATCACCACCAGGGTGTACAAGGTCGTCCACAGGACGATCCTCCTGCCACGGAGGGAAGTGAACCAGCGCCCGGCCCCGGACCGATGATAGTCCAGATACGGAAGGGCCAGCAGGAAGAGCACCAGCAACGTCGGGACGACCACCCCGGCCAGCGTGGGATGCATGTGCTCCAGCAGCTCCTGCAGGCCGACGAAGTACCAGGGCGCCTTGGCCGGATCGATGGTCAACGCCGGATTGGCGATGTCTCCCAGCGGCGCGTGACGCGCCAACGATAACAGGAACAGGAAAAGGGTGGTGCCCAGAAATAACACCACCTCCCACAACAGGAGTACCGGGAAGGAGAAAACCGTGTCCTCCGGCCCGCGGTTCACCAGGGGAGAGGTGCCGCGCATCAGCTCGACCAGGCCGTAGGTCTTGCGGGGATCCTTGGGGAAGATCTCCCAGTCCCGCTGCGTCCCGCCCAAGGCGCGCTCGGCCCCCTCGCCTTCCCGCTTCCCCGCGTCAGCGCCCTCACGCTCCTCCGCGTGCGCCTCCTGAGCCGCCAGGCCACCATCCTTGCGCACCCGCCAGATGTGGTAGGAGATGCCCAGGGCCAGCAACAGGGGAAGCACGATCACATGGAGGGTGTAGAAACGGATCAGGGCGTTCTGGCCGACCTCGCGGCCACCCAAAAGCAGCGTATGCATCTCAGAGCCGACCACCGGCGCATAGCCGGCGATGTTGGTCCCCACGGTGATGGCCCAATAGGCGAGCTGATCCCAAGGCAAGAGGTATCCGGTGAAGCTGGCCCCCAGGGTGAGCAGCAGCAGGAAGACCCCCACCACCCAGTTGAACGCCCGGGGAGGCTTGTAGGCGCCGGTATAGAAGACCCGAGCCATATGCAAGGCAACGGCCAGGACCATCAGGTGCGCCGCCCAGCGATGCATGGCCCGGGTAAACTGCCCCAGCGAGACGGAGGTCTGGATCGCCTTCATCGTCGGGTAGGCGCGCTCCACCGAGGGGATGTAGTAGAACATCAACAGGGTCCCGGTGAACACCAACACGGCGAAGAGGACCACGGTGATGATGCCCAACCCCATGCTATAGCTCCAGCGCAGGCTCTTGCGGCTCACCTTGACGGGATGGAGATGGAAGAAGAGGCCGCTGGTCATCACCAACGAGCGATCCAGCGGGTTATCCGGCAGGCCATGGCGAAAGTACGAACGCCACAGGCGGGAACGGGTAATGCGAGTGGTCCAGGATTCGATATTCATCAGTTTACCTCACGTTCAAACACCATCTCCTCCGTAAACCGGAACGCTTCCATCGTGATCGCGTCCGTTGGGCAGCGCTGAGCACACAAAGCGCAGCGGATACACCGGGCCGGATCGAAGAGCATGGCCGTGGCCTCCGGGGATTCCCCTTGATGGAATTCCGCCAGCGGACGCCCGAAGCGAGCCTCCACCACGGCAGCCACCGCGTCATCCCCCTCCACCCAGCTCATGGGCACCAGCTTGAGGCAGTCGGTGGGACAGACGTCCACGCAGCCGTTGCAGAGGATGCACAGGTCGCCGTTGAAGACCGGGTTGACGCTGCACACCAGGCAACGCTCGCCCTGACGGCGGGCCTCATCTTCCTCGTACCCTAGCTCCACCCGGGCCACGCCGATGCGCCGCTCGACGGGCAGCATCGCGGGCAATCGATGGGGCAACCGCAGATAGCCGGGAGTGGGGCCATGATCCGGATACTCCCGCAGGTCGATCGGCGTCATCCATCCCTTGCGCACCACCCGCGGCTCCACGCCCTGCAGAAAGCGGTGGATGCTCCGGGCGGCCCGCTGACCGTCAGCCACGGCGTGGATGATGAGCCGCGGCCCAAAGGCGATGTCCCCGCCGGCGAAGACGCCAGGCGCCGTGGTGGCCAGCGTCTCCCGATCCACCGCCAGCGTGCCCCGCCGTGTCACCTCCAGCCCGTCCTCGGGCTGCACCCAGCTCAGCTCGCCCGTCTGCCCGATGGAGACGATGACGCTGTCGCAATCCCACACCCTCTCCGTGCCGGGGATCAGTTCTGGGTTGAAGCGCCCCTGCTCGTCGAACGTCCGGGCCACATCCAGCGTCTCCACCGCCACGGCCCGGCCATCCCGCCCCACGATGCGCCGGGGGGCCACGTGATTGTGGATGATCACCCCCTCCCGCTCCGCCTCCTCGATCTCCAGCGGGTCGGCCAGCATCTCATGGCGATCCTCCACCACCAGACAGTGGACCTCCTCGGTAGCCCCCAGGCGGACCGCCGCCCGGGCCACGTCCAGGGCCAAAGCGATGTCACCGCCCGCCTCGGTGGACGGCTGCCCCAGCCGCAACGCCGTGCGGGCCACATCCATGGCCACATTCCCCCCGCCGATGACCAGCACCCTGCGGCCCAGGTCCAGGTTGTAGCCGCCCAGATTCACATTGAGCAGGAAGTCCACGGCCCGCAACACGCCGTCCAGGTCCTCGCCCTCCACCTGGAGCTGCCGGCTCTTGTAGGTGCCGATGGCGATGAAGACGGCGTCGAACTCCTGGCGCAGATCGGCCAGGGTGAAGTCCCGGCCCAGGGCCTGATTGAGGCGCAGCTCCGGTCCCAGGGCCAGGACGGCGGCGATCTCCAGATCCACGACCTCGCGAGGCAGGCGGTACTCCGGCACCCCCAGGCGCAGCATGCCGCCCGGCACCGGAGCCGCCTCGAAGATGACCACGTCGTGGCCCAGCAAGGCCAGATCGTGGGCGCAGACAAGGCCGGCCGGCCCGGCGCCGACTACGGCCACCCGCTTGCCGGTGCGCTCGCCCCGGGCGGCCGCGCGCCGCAGCTGGCGAAGGCTATGAGGCAGATCGGAATTGCCCAGGTCGAAATCGCCATCGGGGCCCTTGTAGACCCGGGCCTCCGGCAACTGGTCCCGCCACGGGAGCGGGGGCAAGGACAGGTCCTCGCCCAGGTAGACCCCATACCGGTCGTTGACGAAGCGCTTCAGAGCACGAATCGCGACGGGGGCATCGATCGTCCCCCGACGGCAGGCGGCCTCGCAGGGGGCGCCGCACACCCAGCCGCAGGTGGAGGCCAGAGGGTTCACCTCACGAGCGATCAGGTACGCCCGTTCGTACTCCTCCCGAGCGATGGCGATCACGTATCCCCGGGCGTCGGTGCCCGCCGGACAGGCGAACTGGCAGGCGATCAGGCTTCGATAATAGTCGAAATCCGGCACAAAGACGCGAAACCGCTCCTCCGGCATAGTCTTCTCCTCTCACTAGCGCCACAAGTGCGCACGACGGCGCGAAAAAGCCATCGCCCATCGCCCTCCCGGGCAGGCCCGGAGGGACGCCCGTTCTCCAGCCCTCCTTCCCTCTCCGCCCGATGCGCGCTCACGCGCCGTACAGCGGCCCCAGGGGCTTGCCGACGTAGATCTTCCCCTCCTCTACGGAGAACTCGTACGCGGGCAGAGGCCGAGGCGGAGGGCCGGCGATGACCGTTCCATTGACCGGGTTGAACCGCCCATCATGGCATGGACAGTGGATATAGCTCGTGCCAGGGTCCTTGTTCAACACGATGCACCCCAGATGGGTACAAACGGCGGAGAAAACCCGGAAGCCCTGCTCCGTGTTGAGCACGATGACGGGCTTGCTGCCCACCGGCACCACCTTCCCCGTCCCGGGCGCAAAGTCCTCCACCGAGCCCACCATCGTCCTGCTCCCGATGGCGCCATCGGGATGGGACGAAGGCCACAGGTAGCCCAGGATGGGGGTCAATATCCCCACCAGGGTGCTGACGGCGGAGAACCCCAACAGGTACCTGAAGATCTCTCGCCGCGTCATCTGCGGCGGCGCCTCGCCAGAGTTCATTTGATCAGCCATCTCCTCACCTCACAGTCCAGGATTCGGGCAAGGGTCCTTCGAGAGGAGCACAAGCCCCTCCAGCATCCTCCCCTTCCCTCCGCGTCCCTCGCTGCCTCCCATTCAGGCATGACCGAACAGCCGTCGGGCCACAGGGTCAGGGCTCAAACGCCACGTCGGCGATCATCCCCGGCTTGAGCGCCAGATCCGGGTTGCGCAAACGGATCTCCACCGCATACATCAGGCGGTCGCGCGCCCCCGTTTGCGCGCCGACGGGCGTGAACTCGGCCCGAGGCGAGAGGTAGACGACCGCGCCGGAGAAGGCCCGACCGGGCAGGCCGTCCACGGTAACGGTTACCGGATCGCCCAGCTGTATCCGGGCGTAAAGCGCCTCCGGGACGTACGTGGTCAGGGTCACCTCGCGCAGGTCAGCCAACACTAGGATCGGGGCCAGCGGGGCGGCGATCTCCCCCTCAGAAAGCAGGCGGTCAACCACATAGCCATCCCGTGGCGCGGTCAGCGCCATCCTCTCCCGCTGCATGCGAAGGAGATCCTGAATGCTGAGGGCCGTCTGCAACAGGCCCTCCAGGCCGCGATAGAACATCTCCGCCTGGCTGACCCGGGCCTTCCCCGCGTAAGGCTCAGAGCGCACGGCCGTGAGCAGATCCAGAACCCTCTGCAGCCCATCCCGCGTCGTCTCCGCCAGCTTGAGTCGAGCCTCGTCCCCGGAGAGCCGGGCCGCCTCCACCTGGAGCTCGGCCACCTCCAGTTGCGCCTGCACCTCGGCGATCTTGATATCGATCTCCTGCGGGCCATCCCGTGCCTTCAACGCCGCCTGCCAGGCATCATAGGCCGCGTCACGGGCTGCCTGAAGCGCCTTCACCGCTGCCTCCGTCCGGGCCAGGTCGACATCCAGCATGTCCGTCTCCAGCCGCACCAACACATCACCCGCCCGGACCTCATCCCCCTTATCCACGGCCAGTTCAACGATCCGGCCGCCAACCTGGGACGCGATGGAGATCTCCTCCGCCTCGATGGTGCCGGACAGCCACACAGGGCTATCCGGGCGGGCGCCCGCAGGCCGCGACAGCCACCACCAGGTGCCACCTGCCGCCAGAGCCCCGATGAGAACCAGCCCCACGGCGAAGGTTCGGACGCTCATCGCCTGCCGCCACATAGCTCGATCAACTTCACGCCAAACTGCGCCGGAAACGCAGCGTGCTGACCCCCAACAGCGCCAGCCCGTAAATCGCCAGCGCCAGAGCTTGGGGCCAGAGGATCTCCAGCCCGATTCCTTTGAGAAAGATCCCCAGCATGGCCTCCACGTAGTAGCGCAGCGGGCTGAGATACGTCAGCCATTGCATCGCCCGTGGCATGTTGCTGATGGGCACCATGGTCCCGGAGAGGAACGCCAGCGGGAAGAGGATAAAGAAGGCCAGCAGCAACGTCTGCTGCATGTTCTGTGCGATGGTCCCCATCAACACGCCGATGCCGCTGCTGCTCAGAAACATGAGAACGGAGATGCCATAGAAGAGCCACAGGCTGCCTCGCAACGGCACGCCGAAGAGCCACATGGACATGGCCACCCCGATGGTCAGCCCCACCAGCTTGAGCAGGATCATGGGCAAGATCTTGGCCGCGATGAGCTCGACCCCGGTGATGGGCGTGATCATCAACTGTTCAAAGGTGCCGGCCTCCTTCTCACGTACGATGGCAGCCGCCGGGACGAGGACCCCTAACAACAACACGGAGATGGCCAGCATGGTCAGCATGATGAAGTGCACATACTTGAGCTGCGGCATGTACCAGATCCGGATCTGGTTCCTCACCCGTGGCAGAAAGCCATGGCCGCCCTGCCCCACGCGCTCCACCCGGGCCAGGATGATCCGCTCGTTGTAGTCCCGCAACAGGCCCGCGGTGACCGCCATGGCCTGCCCGGCAATGCTGCTGTTGGAGCCATCCAGCAACAACTGCACCTGCGCCGTCCTCCCCGCCTGTAGGTCGCGGCTGAAATCGGGGGGAATGACCAGTGCGAACTGCACCTGCCCCTCGTCCATCAGGCGATCGAGATCCCCAGGCCTGTCCACCTGGGCCACCAGGCGGAAATTATCCAGCCGGGCGAAGGCGTCCACCAGCGCCCGGCTCTCCGCCGAGCGATCGCCGTCGTACACCGCGATGGGCATGTTCCGCACCTCCAGCGTCAGCGCCCAGCCGCAGATGGCGATCTCCACAAACGTGTAGAGGATGAGGAGCACCAGCGCCTTATCCCGGAAGAACTGGATGAACTCCTTGCGCATGAGGCCGATCAGGCGACGGTTCATCTCACCCCACCTTCTTCTTGAAGCGCAACGAGGCCAGGGTCACCAATGCCACGGTGTAGAGCGCCAGGATGGCCAGCTGAGTCAGCCAGACCTCCAACCCAACGCCCTTGAGGAACACGCCGTACGTGATCTCGGTGAAGTAGCGGGCCGGGAAGAAGTAGGAGTAGATCTGAAGCAGCGTCGGCATGGTGAAGATCGGGAACATGAAGCCGGAGAACAGGAAGGAGGGCATGAAGGTGAGCACAAGAGCCAGCAGCATGGCGGCCAGCTGGCTGCGGGTCAGCGTGCTGACCAACAGGCCGATGCTCACGGTGCCGATCACATAGGGCACCGAGGCCAGCAGGAAGAGCCAGACGCTCCCGGCCATAGGCACTCGGAACCAATAGCGGGCCGTCAACAGGATGAGCACCAGCTCGCCGAAGGCGATGATCATGTAGGGGATCAGCTTGCCCACGATGAACGCCCAGGGCCGCAGCGGGGAGACGAAGATCTGCTGGATGGAGCCGCGCTCCTTCTCACGCACGATCGCCAGGGCCGAGAGCAAGGGCGGAAAGGACATCAGGATCACGCCGATCAGGCCGGGCACGATGAAGTTGGCGCTCTTCAGAGCCGGATTGTAGCGGATCTGGGGCACCGCCATCACCGCAGGGGCCACCAGGCTCTCACCAGGGCCCAGCGAGGCGAAGTGTTCGGCCAGCAGCCGGGCCGTGAAGGCGTCATTGATGGCGTCCACATAGCCCTGCACCACCCGGGCCGATGTGGGGAAGGTGCCATCCACCAGCGTCTGCACCACGGCCGTCCCGCCGCCCGCCAGCGTGCGAGAGAAGTTCGGTGGGATCAGCACGACCACCTGGGCCTTCCCCCGGTCGAGCAGACGTTTGGCCTCGTCCGGGGTGGCGGGATAATACTTCAGATCGAAGCTGCCGGTGTTCACGAACACCTGGATATACAGGCGGCTCTCGGGGCTCCTATCCAGATCCACCACGCCCATCGGGATGTCCTTCACGTCCAGGTTCAGCGCATAGGCGAACAGGAGAAGCAACACCAACGGCAGGAAGATGGCGATGCCCAAGGTATAGGGATCACGCCAGATCTCCCGGAATTCCTTTTTAAGAATGGACACGACGCCGCTCATCGGCTTTCCACCTGGCTTCCCACCATCTGATTCGCCACAGCGCGCTACGTTATTGCCCCCGGCTGGCCCCTTCCATCATCAGAGTGTGTCTGAGACCGGAGGCCACCGGCCGAAGCCCCAACCAGGCAGGGAAAAGGCGGGAAAAGGATTCTTTCTGCGGAGGGGCATTCCCTCCGCACCTCCCCTTAGGCGATTCATGAATCGCCCGCCCCAGCCCCGGCCCCGGCAACCCCCATGAGGGAGACTACCCGCGTCCCACATCCGCTGAAGCCACAACAGCCCCCAATCATCCCTCCAGAGGCAAACCAAAATGCTTATCACTTCCAAGGGTAATCTGGTCAACAGATGTTGGCTGAGATATAATCGGATAAGAAAACGGAAATGAACCGCCGCGCCTATCCACGAGAGGTGTGACCATGTTCCGCATCTTCAATACCCACCTGTTGACGCTTCTGAGCCTCCTGCTTGCAGCCTGCGCGCCAGCCACTCCCATCATGTCATCCCCCGCGCCGAAGAGCTTCACGTTCTCCAGCGGAGGCGCCTACCACCCGCAGGGCTTTGGCGCCTGGACGGTGACGCTCGACGCCACAGGCCGACTCGTCATCACCCATCAGGTACGTGATGAGGTGACAAACTACGGCCCCTTCACCCTGACGGAGCAAGAGAACAGCGATCTGTGGACCCTCATCGACCAGGCCAATCTGGCCCATCTTTCCTCCTCGGATCGGCCAGGGATGCCGGATGAGGTACAATACACCTTCACCCTGCAATCGGATGGCCAGAGCAAAACCGTTACCATATGGGCGGGGGACGCCCAGGACCTGGCCCCGCTGGCAGAGCTGATCACCCGTCTGGGAGCGATCATTACCAACTACACGGGGCAAATTCCCGTCCTGCGATGACATCACGAACCTCTATATCGCTCTTGCCCTCCGCCCCGCCTCCTCCATTCCGATGAAGAGCATGAACAGGTCCTCCAAAGAGATGGGCACCTGTCGAATCGGCCCGGTCATCAGGTCGTGAGACGCCAGCGCCCGCTCGACGGCCCGCTGTCCCGCCTCCGCCTCCCATATCAGGATGTGTAACTTATCGCCGAAGACCCCCGTCTGAATGATCTCCGGCAGGCCCTCCAGCGGCCCCAGGGCGGCCAGCGGATCCCGCACCGGGACCTCGATGAGGGAGCCCAGCTTCATATCGGCGCGCAACTGCGCCGGGCTGCCCTGGGCGATCAGTCGGCCCCGGTAGAGCAATCCCAGACTATGGCAGTGTTCGGCCTCGTCCATGTAATGCGTCGTGACGAAGACGGTCACCCCCTGTGCGGAAAGGGCGAAGATCAGATCCCAGAACTCGCGTCGGGAGACCGGGTCCACGCCGCTGGTCGGCTCGTCCAGAAAGAGGACGTCCGGCTCATGGAGGATGGCGCAGCCCAGAGCCAGACGCTGCTTCCAACCGCCAGAGAGGTCCTTGGTCAGCAAGTGCTCCTTGCCGACCAGGCCCGCCATCTCCAACACCCACTTCTTGCGATCGGCGAAGCGAGCGGGCGGAAGATCATATACATCGCCATAGAAGCGGATGTTCTCCTCCACCGTCAGATCGTTGTACAGGGAGAACTTCTGTGACATATAGCCGATGTGCGGCTTCATGGCCACACGCTGCCGGGCGATGTCGAAGCCGGCCACCGCAGCCGTGCCCTCCGTGGGGGGCAGCAACCCGCACAGCATGCGGATGGTGGTGGTCTTTCCGGACCCGTTAGGACCCAGGAAGCCGAAGATCTCGCCCCGACGCACGTCGAAGCTCACGTGATCCACGGCCGTGAAACCGTCGAAGCGCTTCGTGAGATTCTCCGCCCGGACGGCCAGTGACTCGCCTCGCCCGTTCTCGTTGGCGACAGACGATGGACGGACGACGGACGATTCGTCCATCGTCTGTCGTCCTTCGTCCGTCGTCTCAGGCAATGGTGCCAACGGCCGGCTCGCCTCGTCGGCTACGCGCAGATCCTCGATGGCCGCGATGAAGACATCCTCCAGACTGGGCAACGTGGTCGTCACGTCCAGCACGGTCACGCCAGACGCCGCCAGTCGCGTGGGCAGTTCGTCCGCCAGCTCGCGTCCATCGCGCAGCAGCAGATGCAGCCGCTCGCCGAACACCTGGACCTGGGTCACGCCGGGCATCTCCCGCAGGCGAGCCACGGCCTGGATCTGCGGTCGGGCGATAACATCCACGGCCACCCCCCGGATCATCCTCTTGAGCGCGGTGGGCGTGTCGCTGGCGATGATCTCGCCGCGCCGCATCAGCGCCACCCGGTGGCAGCGCTCCGCCTCGTCCATGTAGGGGGTGGTGACGAAGATGGTGATCCCCTCGGCCAGGAACTCGTACAGGATCCTCCAGAAATCCTGGCGAGAGACCGGATCCACGCCGGTGGTGGGCTCGTCCAGGAAGAGCACTTGGGGCTGGTGGATGAGCGTGCAGGCCAGCGCCAACTTCTTCTTCATGCCGCCGGACAGATGCTCCGCACGACGGTGCCGCGCCTCCTCCAGCCGGGCGAAATGCAACAGCTTCTCCTTACGCCCGGCGGCCACATCCGACGGCACCTGATACAACTGGGCAAAGAAGTCGATGTTCTCCTCAACGGAAAGCGAGCCGTAGAGGGAGAAGCCCTCCGACATGTAGCCGATCTTCCCACCCAGGGCGTCGGCGTCGTTCACCACGTCCACACCCGCCACCGTCGCCGATCCGGCCGTCGGGGTCAGGATGCCGCACAGCATCTGGATCGTCGTCGTCTTGCCAGCGCCATCCGGCCCCACCAGGCCGAAGATCTCGCCCGGCATCACGCTGAGGGTCAGGTCACGTACGGCCTGAATGTCCGCCTTCCCTCGCGTCCTGTACACCTTCTGCAGATGCTGCGTGTGGATGATCGGGCGGTCCATACATCACTTCTTTCCCCCAGCCGGCGCCCAGCGCCTCTTCTTCATCCGGCCTGCAGACGTCCCGGGGTCTCCAACAGGATGGGGCGGGCCCTCGGCTCGCCATCCAACCCAGGCGAACACGGCCCGAACCCCCTCATTTGTCAGTGTATCACGTTCGCCAGGGCCATAACAGCGCCAAATCACCCACCCGGCGGTAGGCAAAAGCACCTACCCGCCTCAGAAGGATCCCCCTCAGGAGAGCGACGACACGCGCTCCTCCTCCAACTCTAACCGCTTCAGCAACAGGGCGTTAACCGCCACGATGATCGAGCTGCCGCTCATGGCGATAGCGCCGATCTCGGGCCGCAAGGTGATCTTCAGGAAGGGATACAGCACACCCGCCGCGATGGGGATGGCCAGCATGTTATAGGCTACCGCCCAGGCCAGGTTCTCCTTCATCTTACGCACCGTGGCCCGGGAGATCTTGAGCATCTTGAGGACATCAAAGGGGTCGCTCTTCATGAGCACGACGTCCGCCGTCTCCACGGCCACATCCGTGCCGGCGCCGATGGCGATGCCCACATCCGCCTGGGCCAGGGCCGGTGCGTCGTTGATACCATCCCCCACCATGGCGACGAACTTGCCCTGATCCTGGAGTTCCTTCACCTTGTCCTGCTTCTGATCCGGCAACACCTCGGCGAAGACCGTCTCGATGCCCAGCTCCTTCGCCACCCGCTCCGCCGTGCCCCGGTTATCCCCGGTGAGCATGGCGACTTGAATGCCCATACTTCGCAGGGCGGCGACGGCTTCCCGAGCGCTGGGGCGCACCGCGTCGGCGATGGCGATGAGGCCAGCCGGCTGGCCGTCCACAGCGATGTACACCACCGTCCTCCCGCCGCCCTCCAGCTCCTGAGCCTGCGCCCCCAGACGATCGAAGGAGACATCGTGGTCCGCCATCAGCTTACGGTTGCCGATCAGCACCTCATGCCCATCCACGACAGCCCGCATCCCGTGGCCGGGGATGGCCTCAAACTCCTCGGCGGGGCTCAGCTCGAGCCCCCGCTCCCGGGCCGCCCGCACGATGGCCTGGGCCAGCAGATGCTCGCTTCCCTGCTCGGCCGAGGCGACCAAACGCAACAGCTCATCCTCATCGACGGGGTTATCGGAAGGCACCACGTCCACCACCTCCGGCTCCCCCTTGGTCAGCGTCCCGGTCTTGTCGAAGATGATGGCATTCAGCTTGGCCGGCTGTTCCAACGCCGTGGCGTTCTTGTAGAGGATGCCATGCTGAGCACCCAGCCCGGTGCCGACCATGACGGCGGTGGGCGTGGCCAGGCCCAGCGCATCCGGGCAGGTGATGACCACCACGGTGATGGCCAGGGTCATCGCGAACAACAGCGACTCCCCGATGAGGAAATACCAGATGACGAAGGTGAGCAGGCCGCCGAAGACGGCCACCAACACCAGGTAATGGGCAGCCCGGTCGGCCAGGCGCTGAGCCGGCGCCTTGCTGTTCTGGGCGCTCTGCACCAGCTTGACGATCTGCGCCAGGGCGGTATCGGCCCCCACCCGGGTGGCCCGGAACTTGAAGCTACCCGTCTTGTTGATGGTCGCCCCGATCACCTCATCGCCTGGCCGCTTCTTGACCGGCACGCTCTCGCCGGTGATCATGCTCTCATCCACATCGGACTCGCCCTCGAGCACGACGCCGTCCACGGGCACCTTGTCGCCGGGGCGGATCACCACCACATCGCCCACCCGAACCTCGCTGGTGGGGATCTCCACCTCCTGTCCATCCCGCTCCACCCGGGCCATGGGCGGCGCCAAAGTGAGCAGCTTCTGGATGGCCTGACCGGTGCCGCTGCGGGCTCGCATCTCCATCCAGTGTCCGAAGAGGACAAAGGTGACCAGCATGGCCGCCGCCTCGTAGAACACCTCGCCTTTAAATACGAAGGTGCCGGCCAGGCTGAAGATGTAGCCCGCCAGCACACTGATGCTGACCAGCACGGCCATATTGAGCACGCCGTTCTTGAGCGCACGATAGGCGCCGACGAAGAAGGGCCACCCGCCGTAGAGCACCACCGGCGTTGCCAACAGGAAGGCGATGAAGTCGGGGTTCACCCCCAAAGGCGTGGGCAGCTCGAAGTTGAAAAGCCGATAGAAGAGCGGCGAGTACAGGAAGACGGGGATGGTCAGGAGGAAGGCCACGAAGAAGCGGTTGCGCATGTCCCGCACCATGCCCTCCATGCTCATGCCCGGGCCGTGGCCCATCTCATGAGCCATGGCCGTCTCCTCCCCGCCCATCTCATGTCCCGCGTGCTCGTCCATCGCGGGCGCCGCCGCGTGCTCGGCGTGGTCGGCATGTTCCGCCGGCGGAGCGGTGGGAGCCGTCGGCATGACGTGGCCGGCATGGGCCGCGTGCTCCATCGACATCGTGGCCGCCCCGGGATCCCCGGGGTTGCAGATGTGTTCCGGCAGCGATTCACCTGTGCAGTGAAAGCCGCACTCGCCCACCAGCGCCTTGATCTCGTCCAGGCTGATGACCGACTCGTCGTAGTGCACCGTGGCGGTGCAATTCAGGTAGTTGGCGTCCACGTGGTGAATGCCGGGATGTTGAAGCAACCGCTTCTCCACCCCCCGTCCGTCTCCCACGCACAGCATGCCATGAACGCAAATCACGGCCTCTTTCATGATGATCTCCTCCTCAATGACATTACGCTTCCGCCCGGCTCCTGGCCGGACCGGGCTTCATTCCCCGCAGGAAGGTCGCCCCGAAAACGGCCAGATATAGCCCGTAAGCCAGCGCCTGCCAGAGCGTAGGCCGGGCCTCGTAGCCGATAAAGGCGTGCAACAGACGCCCCACCAGGCTATCCCCACTGATGATCCCACTCGTATCCCAGAGAGGCTCCTCGAAACCGGGCAGCACCCCCAACTCTTGCAGCCCCTCCACGCTATGCCCTACCAGCCCGGCAGCGATGAAGATGAGCAACACCCCCGTCACCACGAAGAAGGCGCGCAGATCAAGCCGTACCGTGGTGTGGAAGACGAGGTAGACGATCACGAGGGCGATCGGCAACCCCAGCAGGGCGCCCAACAGCAGATTCCGCTGTCCGGCGGTGAAGAGCAGCGCGCTCAGGAACAGCGCCGTCTCCACGCCCTCCCGGAGCACGGAGATGAAGGCCAGCCCCGCCAGGACGTACGCCTGATTGCGGGAGATGGCCGCCGCTACCTTCTGCTCCAACTCGCCGCGGATCGTGCGCGCCTGGCGCTGCATCCACAACACCATCCACGTCAGCACCCCAACGGCCGCCAGCGCCACGCTCACCTCGAAGACCTCGGCACCGGTCCCCTCGAATTGCAGGGCCAGGGCCTGGAAGGCCAGAGCCAGCAGGACGCTGAGCGCCAGGGCACTCAGCGCACCAACCCAGACGTATCGTTTGAGCCCCTCCTGGCCCATTCGGGTCAGATAGCCGAGGAGGATGCCGACGATCAAGAACGCCTCAACCCCCTCTCGAATCGTGATCAATGCGCCTGTGAGCATCTCCACATCCCATCTTCTATAGCCACGATCCTCACCGAGCCAGAAAATCACGTCGGAGGCCCAAGGCCTCGTCCGTGATGCGGATGGACTCCCGCCCGTCCCGCACCGTGCCCATCAGGGCACGGATGGCGTCGATATTCTCGGGGATAACGATGGCCTCGTTGTAGACCTGATACGTGTAGTACGCCTCGTTCCCGTTTACCGTCAGCACATCCTCCCACAGGGCGACCTCCCACATGTCCCCCCGGGGGCGGCCCAGGTCCTTCATCAGCTCGATGGTGCTGTTGAGCGCCACGATGCCGTCGCTCATGCGGATGAAGGCGATGCGCGGCGCGGCGCGAAACGCCTCCAGCACCTCCTCACGGCTGGCCGAACGGGTCAGCTCCACCACCCAATAGTGGTTGTGGGTCTGGGTGTGAGCCGCCTTGGCCGCGATGGTGACCACGTCCAGGTCTGGCGCCACCGTCTGAGCATCCGGCCCCTGATGACTGGGGATGTGAGGCTCGGGCACCACGGTGTTCATGATGCCGCTATGATCCGACTCCCAGGGATCGGTGGCGCGGCGCACCAGCACCCCCCGGGCCTTCTTCAGCAGACCAGCGTCACGCAGCGCGATCAGCGTGCGCACGGTGCTGGTCGTGTTGCATGAGACGACGCGCGTCGCGTCCCGGCCCAGGGCCGTCTCGTAATTCGCCTGGGCCACGAAGGAATGACCGGTAAGCTCGTGCTTCTCGCCGCCCTGGTAGATGGCCTTCACGCCGGCGGCCCGATAGCGCTCCAGGTTCCTGGCGCCGATCCCCTTGGGCGTGCAATCCACCACCACATCCGCCTGGGCCAGCAGATCATCCAGCGTGCCCACCACCGGGATGCCGGCCGCCTTCATCTCGTCCACCTTTTCCGGCAGTGAGGCGTAGACGGGCAGGCCGAGGACGACGGCGGCCTTCACCCGATAGTCGCTGACGACATCGCCCACGCCAACGAGCTCCATGTCGGGTTGCGCTCGAACGGCATCGGCCACCCGCTTGCCGATGACCCCGTAGCCGTTGACGGCCACGCGTATTTTCTTGTTCGTCATTGCTTTTGCTCCTTGTCAGATCTCAAAGCGTGTCTGAAAATTTACCAGCAGGGTGTCTAAGGGGTCTCCCTCAACCACCAGCTCCACAGGGAGTGGCGTGGAGCGGATCTCCCCTCCACGGGAACCTCGCTTTTCCTGCCTGCACCTGCCTTTCTCGGCCCTTCCCGAAGGGCCCAGGCCGAGGCCAGGCAGGTCGAGGGCAAAAGAAGGGCTTTTTCCGGAGGGGCTCCGCCCCTCCGGGCCTCCCCACGGCAGAAGCAATGGCCTTTCTCAGACACACTCTAAGCGTGTCTGAAAACTTACCAGCAAGGTGTCCAAGGGATCTCCCTCAACCACCAGCTCCACAGGGGGTGGTGTGGAGGGGTCCTCCCCTCCACGGAAACCTCGCTTTTCCTGTCTGCACCTACCTTTCTCGGCCCTTCCCGAAGGACCCAGGCCGGGGCCAGGCAGGTCGAAGGCAGAAGAAGGGCTTTCCTCTCGGCCTTCTACCTGCCCTGTGGGGCCCAAAGCCGCCGGCTCAGGCCCCAACCGGGCAGGTAAAAGGCAAGAAAAGGAGGCCTTCCCTCTACTTCCTCTTTTCAGGTGCAAGGGCGCCCGGCGTACGAATTCTCGCTCATGGGCCCTCGCCGGCCGTGCCCGCCTCGCTGGCCGTCCCCAGTCGGGCGTTGGTCAGATAACGGAAAAAGTCGGAATTGGCGGGGATGACGACGGTATCCCCGGCCTTGAGGGTGGTCTCGTAAGCCTGCAACCGCCGCAGGAAGGCGTAGAACTCCGGGTCCTGCTCCAGGGCCTGGGCATAGATGCTGATCGCTATGGCCTCCCCCTCACCGCGAAGGCGCTGGGCCTCCCGATAGCCCTCGGCCAGGATAACCGTCTCATTGCGATCGGCTTGGGCGCGAATGATCGCCGCCTGCTCCTCGCCCTCCGCCCGGAACAGGGAGGATTCTCGCTGACGCTCCGCCCGCATCCGATTGAAGACGCTCTGCTGCACCACCTCCGGCAGATCAGCCCGCTGAATGCGGACATCCACGAGCTCGATGCCGAACTCCCTGGCGTTCTCCGCCGAGGAGCGAGCTACACTTTCCATGATATTCTCCCGCTCCTGGGAGATGACGTCGACGAAATCGACCGTGGCCAGCTCCCGCCGCAGCTCGGAGAAGACGATATCGTCCAGGCGGGCCCGGGCCCGCGCCTCCGTGCTGACCGTCTTGTAGAAGAGGAGAGGATTGGTGATCCGCCATCGGGTCACGTGGTCCACCACCAGCCGCTTCTTGTCCGTGGTCAGGTACTCCTGGGGCGGCGCGTCGCTGGAGAGGACGCGTCTCTCAAAGTAGATCACGTTCTGAATGAAGGGTAGCTTCGTAGCCAGGCCAGGGTCCTGTATGGTGCGGATAGGATCACCGAACTGGAGAACGATGGCCTGCTTGGTCTCATCCACGATGAAGACGGTCTGGCTGGCAAGGATCACCACAAGGATCAGAAGCACGCTCAGGCCACGAAGGATGCGCGTATTCACGATATTTACTCCTCTCCCAGGCCCGTATTCGGGCCGGTCAGGTCCCTCAAGGGCAGGAAGGGCAGGACCGGGCTGCCACTGGTGCCCGTGTCCAACAAGATCAACTCCACCCTGGCCAGAACGGTCTCCAGGGCCTCGATGTGCATTCGCTCCCGCGTGACCTCCGGGGCCAGGCGATATTCCTTGAGAATTGACAGGAAACGCTCGGCATCGCCGGTGGCCTGTAGCACCTGCTTCTCCTTGAAAGCCGCAGCCTCCTCGATCAGTTTCTGCTTCTCACCCCGGGCCCGGGGGACCACGTCATTCTGGTAAGCCTGTGACTCGTTGATCAGGCGCTCCCTGTCGGCCCGGGCGCGCACCACCTCCTGGAAGGCGTCACGCACCTCCGCGGGAGGATCGGCCACCTGGAGGCGGACATCCGTCACCAGGATGCCCGTGCCATATTCTTTTAAGAGCCGAGCCAGGAAAGTACGCGTCTCCTCCTGGACCCGGGCCCGCTCCTCCGTGATGACCGCATCGATGGTCATCTGCCCCACAGCGCTGCGCAGGGCCACCTCGGTGGTGGTGCGAAGGACCCGCTCGGGCTCCTGGACGTTGAAGACGAAGGCACGCACATCACCGACACGATACTGAACCAGGAGCTCCACCTGGACGATGTTCTCATCCTCGGTCAGCATCAGCGCTTCGCTCAGTTCCTCCCGTTTGTCCCCGCTGGCCGTGGTCCGGAACCCCACCTCCATCCGGCGTATGCTCTCGACGTCCACCACCGTCACCGTCTGGATCGGCCAGGGCAGACGGTAGTGAAGGCCGGAGCTGGTGGTCCCCGTGTACCGGCCGAGGGTGCGAACGACACCCTCCTCGCCTGGCTGCACCTGGTAAATCCCTGTGGCCAGCCAGAGGATCAACGCGATGGCGATGATCCCCGCATAGAAAATCCCGCTACGTCTCGAAAACCATCGGGAGAAGTTCGCCCGATAGCGCTCGAGCTGCTCGAACTCCGCCTCATCTGAGGAATTGCGGAAAGACATGTCTCATCCTTTGCTAACACTCATCGAAAATCCAGATATACCGCGCCCCACCTCCCACACGATCATGTATGTCTTGCTTCGATACACTCCTTCACAACCCCATAAGCGGCTTTCATAGCCGCCTTTGCTTATTTCGCCAGCACCTGTGCCAGCTCCAGCAGACGCAAGTCCAGCGGCTTCTCATTGGCAACCACCTCGGCCAGCGGGGTGGCGGAGACCTCACCCTTGAGCAGGCCCATCAGCACCCCGTGCTCGCCCTGAGCCAGATGCTCCGTTGCAGCCGCCCCCAGCCGGGTGGCCAGCAGCCGGTCGAAGGCGCCGGGCGCCCCGCCACGCTGCACATGCCCCAGGGTGGTCACCCGCAGCTCAAAGCCCAGCCGCTCGCGGTGTACCTGAAAGTAACGGGCCAATCCCTCGGCCCCGCTCAGAGGCTGTTCCGACCCTCCCGCCGAAACAACGCCCTCCACGTTGTACCGAGCCCCCTCGGCGACCACCACCAGGGCGTGGGTCTTGCCCCGCTCGTAGGCGGCGCGTAGCTCGGCGGCCACGGCCTCGGGATCCGTCTCCACCTCCGGGATCACGATCGCCTCGGCCCCGCCGGCGATGCCGGCCATCAGGGCCAGATAGCCGCAATCGCGCCCCATGACCTCCACGAGAAAGGCCCGCTGGTGGGACGAGGCGGTCACCTTCAGCCGATCGATGGCCTCCAGGGCGACGTCGAGGGCGGTATCCACCCCAATGGTGATCTCCGATCCGTAGAGATCGTTGTCGATGGTGGAGGCCACGCCGATCACCGGGAAGCCCATCTGGGACAGCGCGTGGGCGCCCGCCTGCGACCCGTTGCCGCCGATCACCACCAGGGCCTCCACATCGCGCTGATGAAGCTCCCGCAGCGCTTTCAGCCGCCCATCCTCGGTTTTGAACTCCGGACAGCGAGCGCTGCCCAACACCGTGCCCCCCTGCTGGATGATGCCGCCCACGTCTCGAGCGCCCAGGGGCACGAAATTGCCGGCGATGAGGCCGGCATAGCCGCGACGGACGCCGAAGACCTCCCATCCCTTCGCCAGGCCGCTGCGCACCACGGCCCGGATGGCGGCGTTCATGCCGGGGGCGTCGCCCCCGCTGGTCAACACGGCAATCCGCTTCATAGTCCCTCCAGGTCCAATTGATCCAGGGTCGTCTTCAGCACCCGAGCGGACCGGCGCAGTCCCTCGATCTCCTCCGGCGCCAGATCCAGTCGCAACACCTGCTCCACGCCGCCCCGATCCACGACCGTGGGCAGGCTGAAGCAGACGTCCCGAATGCCGTAGTAGTCCTCAATGAGGCTGGAGACCGAGAGCACTGTGCTCTGATCCCGCAGGATGGCCTCCACGATCCGCATCAGCCCCGCCGCCACGGCGTAGTAGGTCGCTCCCTTGCGCTCGATGATGTGATAAGCGGCGTCCCGGGTCTGACGGAAGATCTCATCCATGGCCGCCCGGTCGTAGGTCAGCCCGTGAGCGGCGCAAAAGGCGGGCAGCCGCATCCCGGCGATGTTGGCCAGCGACCACACCGGCACCTCGCTGTCGCCGTGCTCTCCGATGATATAGGCGTGCACGCTGCGCGGATCCACCCCAAAGTGCTGGCTCAAGAGGTAGCGAAAGCGGGCCGTGTCCAGGATCGTGCCGGACCCGAGAACCCGCTGCGCCGGCAACCCGGAGAGCTTCCAGGTGACGTAGGTCAGCACGTCCACCGGATTGGTGGCGATGAGCAGGATGCCATCCGGGTTGTGTCGCACAACCTGAGGCACGATCTGCCGGAAGATGGCGGCGTTCTTCCTCACCAGGTCCAGGCGGGTCTCCCCCGGCTTCTGCGCTGCGCCAGCGGCGATGACGGTCACAATGGCCCCAGCGCAGTCGGCGTAGTCGCCGGCCCAGACGCGGGTCGGATGGGCGAAGGGGACCGTGTGGTTCAGGTCCATGGCCTCGCCCTCGGCCCGATCACGATTTATGTCAATTAACACGATCTCCGTCGCCAGGCCACTGAGCAGCAGCGCGTAGGCGAAGGTGGCGCCCACATGGCCGGCGCCCACGATGGCCACCCGGGTTGGCTGAGAATGCATGCTCATCCTACCTCCCTACCTCGTTTGCACGCCGGCCCCGGCCCAGGCGATGAGGCCCGGCAGGAACGGCGAGAGCAGATCGGGATGATGGGGCAACACCCGCACCGTGTATCCGTGCTGGCCGCTCTTGCGGCAGGGGACGGCGCCGACCTCGAAGAGATACATCCCGTCGCCATCTGGCCCAACGGGCCGCATCGGCACCGCCTCCGCCTCCACGATCTCGCCATCGGCGTCCACCCGCCCCAGATAGAGCTCCACCTGTACGTCGTCCAGCGAGAGAGCGCCCAGGCGCACTCGCGCTCGCGCATGGATCTCGTCACCGACCTGCAACTCCGTGGCGGGCCCGGCGTCGACCACCTCGATCCGAACCTGCGCCCAGTTCTCCCGAATCCGGGCTTCCCAGCCCACCAGCGCCTTGGCCCGGGCCATCTCCTCCTCCGTGAGCTGCCGATAGCGATCGGCGGCGGGGAGATAGAAGCGCTCCGCATATTCCCGCACCATGCGGTGGGTATTGAAGAAATGGCACAGGCTGCCGATGGACGCCTTCATGTGAGCGATCCAGCGACGCGGCAGCCCGTCGGCCCCACGATCGTAAAAGGTGGGCACCACGTCCTGTTCCAGCAGGTCATAGAGCGCCTCGGCCTCCACCTGATCCTGGTAATCGGGATCGTCATACATCTCCCCCCGCCCGATGGCCCAGCCCACCTCCGGCTGAAAGGCCTCATCCCACCAACCATCCAACGTGCTCAGGTTGAGCACGCCGTTGGCGGCCGCCTTCATGCCGCTGGTGCCGCTGGCCTCTCGTGGCCGACGCGGCGTGTTGAGCCACACGTCGGCCCCCTGCACCAGATAGCGGGCCACGGCCATGTCATAGTCCTCCAGGAAGATGATCCGTCGCCGGAACCCCTCCTGCCGGGCCAGGCTCACCACCTGTCGAATCAGCTCCTTGCCCGCATCGTCCCGTGGATGCGCCTTGCCGGCGAAGATGATCTGCACCGGCCGGTCGGGATCGTTGAGGATGCGCACCAGCCGCTCCGGATCGCGCAGCAGCAGCGTCGCTCGCTTGTACGTGGCGAAGCGCCGGGCGAAGCCGATGGTCAACACCTCGGAATCCAGAACCTCGTCGGCGGCTTCGATCTCCGCCCGGGAGGCGCCGCGCTGCTCCAATTGAGCGCGCAGCCGACGGCGGGCGAAGGCCACCAGCCGCTCCCGACGTCGCGCGTGGGTGCGCCACAGCTCCTCGGCCGGGATATGCTCGGCCCGCTGCCAGACCTCCCGGTCGGCGGGCTCCTCCCGCCAGCGCGGCCCCAGGTAGCGATCGTAGAGCTGGTCCATCTCATGGGAGATCCACGATCGGAAATGGACGCCGTTGGTCACGTGGCCGATGGGGACCTCGTCCTCGGGCACCCCCGGCCAGATCCCCCGCCACATCCGCCGGCTGACCTGGCCGTGCAGCCGACCGACCCCATTGCTATAAGCGGCCATGCGCAGGGCCAGCACGGTCATGCAGAAGGGTTCACCGTCGTGATCGGGGTTTTGCCGGCCCAGGGCCAGGAAGTCCCGACGGGACAGGCCCAGGCTGCGGGCGTAATCGCCGAAGTAGCGATCCATCAGGTCGGGCGGGAAGTAGTCCTGGCCCGCCGGCACGGGGGTGTGGGTGGTGAAGATCAAGCCAGCCGAGGCCGCCTCTCGCGCCTCGGCAAACGAAAGCGATTGGGTCTCCATCAGACGGCGCACCCGCTCCAGCGCCAGGAAGGCGGAATGGCCCTCGTTCATGTGATAGACGACGGGCGCCAGGCCCAAAGCCTCCAGGGCCCGATAGCCGCCGATGCCCAGCATGATCTCCTGCTGGATGCGCATCTCCAGATCGCCACCGTATAGCTGATCGGTGATGTCCCGATCCCCAGGGCGATTGGCCGGGATGTTCGTATCCAGCAGGTACAGGGAGACGCGACCCACCTGCGCCCGCCACACCTGGGCGATGACCTGCCGGCCGGGATAGGAGACCTCTACGGTGAGCGGCGCCCCGTTCGCTCGACGCTCCAGGACCAGGGGTAACGTGTAGAAATCGTTGTCCTCGTAGTCCTCCTGCTGCCATCCCGCCTCGTTGAGATACTGCCGGAAATAGCCCTGCTGATAGAGCAACCCGACCCCCACCAAAGGGAGCCCCAGGTCGCTGGCTGACTTCAGATGATCGCCGGCCAACACCCCCAGCCCGCCGGCGAAGATCGAAAGGCATTCAGTCAGACCGAATTCGGCCGAGAAATAGGCGACGAAGGGTCCCTCGCTCTTGCCATGAACCCGGCGGAACCAGGCGGACTCGCCCGTCAGATAGGCGTCGAAGTCCCGAGAGACGCGCTCCAGATGGGCCAGGAATCCATCGTCGGCCGCGACGGCCTCGAGCCTGGCCTGATCGATGGTCCCCAACATGAGGACCGGGTTATGGCCCGTCGTCTCCCACAGGTCGCTGTCCAGCCTGCGGAACAACTCGATGATATCGTGATTCCAGGCCCAACGCAGGTTGTAGGCCAGGTCGCGCAGGCGCTCCAACGGGGCCGGCAGCGACGGGGTGACGGTAAAGGTGCGAACAGGTTTCATCATCAGCTCTTCTCTCCTCTGGAGAAAAAGATCGTGCCCAGGAGGGCGATGGTCGCCACGCCACCCCAGAAGAGGACGGGCACCCAATGGCGATGCTGTTGGTACAAACGCCGATACTCCCGCCCCCCCTTGGCCACCACGTACCCCTCGGAGGCGAGCTCCCAGGCGGCCTCGTGTACGACCAGAAAGGCCAGGAAGCGTGCCAACCGTGACCACAGCCCCCTCGACCGCCCTCGCGATCGGCGTCGCCATAGCCAGACGACATGGGCCAGCGCCAGCGGCAGCGTTTGAAGGTGCCCGAACTCATGCCAGTAGCCGAACTGGAGCCGGGCCTCCCGAGGCAACCCCTGCCGGGCGAAGAAGTTGACCACCGGCGGGTGAGGGAGCGGGATCGGCCCCGCCCTCACCCAATGCCAGCAATCCCCCTCGATCACGATCTCGCCGGGCAGGCCGTACCAGGCGCGCACCCGACGAGGCATACGGTCAGCGCTCATCGGCTTTTGCTCACCAGAGAGTAGCCGGCCTGCTCCCAGCCGATCATCCCACCATCCAGGTTCCACACGTTGGTGTAGCCCAGCTTCACCAACGTGCGGGCGGCGATGGCGCTCATCCCCCCGCTGCGGCAATAGACCACGATCTTGGCGTCCTTCTCAGCCGGCAGCTTGTCCAGATTCTGCTCGATCTGATCGAAGGGGATCAGAAGATCGGTGCCCTCGATCTCGCCCGCGTAGGGGACGTGAACGTTGATCAGCAGGAAGTCCTTGTCCTCCAACATGGACGCCAGGCCGGCGGCATTGACATCGGTATAGCTGCCGCCTCCCTCCACCGGCACCTCCTGCGTCTGCAGGGCCTGCCCCTGAGAGGGAACAGCCGCGCCGCCAGCGCCACAGGCGGCCAGGATCAGGACGAAAACGGTCAGAATCGGCAGCGTGAACAGGACGAAACGCGAGCTCATCATCCGTCTATCTCCTTCAGTAGCTCTACACTCAACCGTAGCCGTTGCATCAGGGCCTGTCTGAGGGTCTCCCTCAGCTCCAGGCAGGACGACACCGCCAGGCCCTCACAAGGGGAGGGTCGGCAGCCAAAGGGTTCGCCAACTGTGCCAACCACCATGATAATGGACGAGTTTGCGAGGAAGGCCGTCAACCTAGCGAGCCAGCCGCTTCCAGCTTTCTCACTATAGCCTCCCCGGAACCGCCAGACCAGCGCTGATCTGCCCAGACCGTCGTGCGCAGTTCAGCCCGCTCCGCTCATGTCCCGGGATAGGCGAAATGGCGTGTGGGGAACCAGGCCAAATGGCGGGGTCGATACCATCACCGGCAGCGAACCGAATACTCCCTCGGCTCACAGCAGACATCGCGGCAGTCGCAACCCAGATGCGTACAACGGAACACGAAATGAACTTCTCTCACCTCCGGTGGAAAGGGCCCCAAGGACAAGTGATAGCGCCGCACGCCGGCCATCACACCGCCGGCCGGCACCATCTCAGCCGTCTGGGGCTCGCCATCGTCCAGCCGCCACGTGAGGACGCCCGGGCAATTGGTGCGTATCGTCAGCCGATCCCCACGCTGAATGTGCGGGATCTGCTGCACGAAGGTCCACGTCATCGCGTGGGGCACGATATGGCGGTCCAAAGCCGCCGGCGGGTCGGCCTCCAGGCCCCGGTAAACGTTCTTCAGGTGGATGCGGAACAGATCATCGAACTCATCGTCGTTGCCGGAGTCCTGATCCTCGCCGAACCACCAGAACCAGTCACTCCCTTCAGCCCTGTAGAGCGCCTGGAAGGCGTCCGGAGCCGTCTCCGGCGTGACGTCCGCCCGGGCGAGGAAGTCCCGCGCCAGCCCCAACAGCTCCCATCCCCGGTTCTCCTCCTCCTCACCGATCCAGGTCCCCAGGTCCACACCCGGCAGCGACCCGTTCTCATCGATCCAGGAGCCGGTGAAGAGATCGTAGACCTTCGTCTGCCCTTCCAGGGGATGGGGAGCGACGTCTCGGGCCGGGTTTCCGTCCAGATACTCCCCCAGGGTGACGGTCTGCACCTCCGCATCGCGCTCCAGCAGCCCATACAGCGCGTGCAGGAAGGGCCGGGCATCCTCCCGATAGGCCCCCCAGGCGTTCTCACCGTCCAGCACGATCGTCAGGATCCGATCCTCGTCCCCCGTCACCCGCCGGGCGAAGCGATCCTTGATCTCCTGCAAGAAATCCCGCGCCGCCTGCTCATAGTCGGCATAGCCATGGTAACGAAAGCCGATGGCATTGGAGAGCCGCGTATCCCGAAAGAAGACGGAAACGGCATGCTCCCCCTCTTCGGCACGATAGGGCTGACAGAGGACATCGGGGTCATCCGCCTCGTATCCCCATCGGCCGGAGCGGGCCAGCACCCCCTGGTCCGTGGCGAGCCAGCGCACGCCGTGCCGGGCGAAGATGGGGACGACGAACTGGCTCACAGCCCCCTCGGCCGGCCACATACCGCACGGAGGGCGTCCAAAACATCGCCGATAATGCTCAACGGCCATCCGCACGTGGGCCTCCGCATCCTCCGGGCGGGCGAAACGACGAGGATGGGTCGCCCCGGGCCGGTCGATGGTGGCCCGATCGGTATCCACCAGTAAGGGCAGGATGGGATGATAGAAGGGGGTGGTCGAGACCTCGATCTGGCCCCGCTCCTGGAGCTGGCGATGGATGGGGATCACCGCCCGCATGATCTTATACTGCTCGGCGACCATCGCCCGGATATCCGCCACGCGGAAGCCACGTCCTCGCTCGATGAAGCGGCGCACCGAGGCGGTCTCACCCGTCGCCAG
Source organism: Chloroflexota bacterium (assembly GCA_013152435.1). Lineage (NCBI taxonomy): Bacteria > Bacillati > Chloroflexota > Chloroflexota bacterium. Next base: position 41,305 of record JAADGJ010000012.1, read on the forward strand.
CGTCACCTCCCCTTCTCGAAACTCCTTGCCGAACCAGGCCAGGTTGAACCACATCTGCAGGTCACGCAGGTCCTGGGCCGTGAAGGGCAATCCCTCCCGCCGCTGGATGAACAGCTCCCGGTAGCGGGGATGGGGAAAGATCTGATTGTGCCAGTGGGCGTCGAAGAAGGAGCAGAGCACCAGCTCTCGCTCCTCCGCGCGCAACGATCCGGCCGGCCTCAGCGTCAGCTCCAGAGCCCGATCCGTCGCCTCCCGCTCCACGTAGTCCTCGATCTGCCATAGCAGCGCGGGCGTCAGATTGATGGTCAGGTGGAGGTCGGGATGCTCCGCCACCAGGGCGGCCATGCTGTAGTAATCCCGGATGGCATGCAGCCTCACCCACGGCTGCACATAGCTGCCCCCTGGGGTGGGATAGGAGCCGTCCCGATAGACCGGCTGGTGCTGATGCCACAGGATGGCCAGGTAGAGCCTGGGCCCCACCCGGAAGGAGGCCCTCGGCCCGGCTATCTCCCCCTGGAGCGAGCGACCGTGCACCGTGTAGGTCACCCGATCGCCCCGGGCGAAGGGGCCGATCTCGGCGCGCCAGTAGCTATTGACGCCCTCGTTGCGCCGCCAGACAGCGTCCACCCGCCCCTGCTCATCCGTCCCATCGGGATGCTCGACCCGACACGTCACCCACACCGACTGCCCCGGCTCAATGGGCCAGGTGCCAACGCGCAGGATCACCCGCTCGCCCGGGCACACCCGGCGGGGCACACGCGGCGCGTCGGACGTCAGGTGCCAGATATGCATCGGCTAAAGGCCCAACTCGGCCCGAGCACGGAGGAAGGCCAGCACGTTGTCCCGGGCCACCATGCCCAGCAGACGGTCGTCCTCCATCACGGGGAACTGGTTGACATCCTCGGCGGTCATGCGGTCAAAGACGAGGGCCAGCTCATCGTCAGGCCCCACCGCCTTCAACTCGGATCGGGGGATCATCACGTCCCTGACCCGGGTGGTAGCCCACCGCTCCCGGGGGACCTTCCGGATCAGGTGCAAAGTGAGCAGCCCCTGAACGCGATCCCCCTCCATGACCGGGAAGCACCGCCGGCCGCTGGGCAGCACCAGCTGATCTACCAGGACGTCGAGGGTCAGCCCGGGGAGGATGTGCGGACAATCGGTCATCATCACCTCGCGAGCGGTATGGCCGGCCATCATCTCCTGCAGGGCCACATGTCGATAGCTGGCCGTGGCCGCGTTCAACAGGAACCAGCCGATGAAGGCGATCCACAGCCCACCGGCCCAGTTGCCGCCGAAGATCTGCCAGACCCCCCAGAAGATGAAGCCGTAGGCCACCGCCCGCCCCAATCCCGTGGCGATCTGGGTGGCCCGCTGCAGGTTACCCGTGATGGCCCAAACCAGGGCGCGGAAGATCCGTCCACCGTCCAGGGGAAAGCCAGGGATGAGGTTGAAGAGGGCCAGCGCGGCGTTGATCCAGGCCATCCAGCCGGCCAGGGCGTGAAGCGGCTCGCTGATCGGCCGGCTGACCAGCCACAGCAAGCCGAAGAGGGCGGCGATGGCGAGACTGGTCGCCGGACCGGCCAGGGCCATGAGGAACTCATCGCGTGCGCTCTTGGGCTCCTCGCTGATCTGCGCGGCGCCGCCGAAGATGAAGAGGGTGATATCCCGCACGGGCACCCCTTGAGCCTGGGAGACGAAGCTGTGGGCCAGCTCGTGGGCCACCACCGAGGCGAAGAAGAGCAAAGCGGTGATCACGCCCATCATCCAATACACCGCCGTCGGCCAACCCGGATGGGTCATGGGGAAATAGTAACCGGTCAAAGACCAGGCCACCAGGATGAACACGATAAACCAGGAGTAATCGAGTTTGATCTCGATGCCGAAAACCCTTCCCAGGCTCAGTGCGTTGCGCAAGCGACCCTCCTCACTGTCATAGATAAATCTATTCTAACACAATTTGTTTAAATTACGAAATGCAATATATATTGATGCAAATGCACCGCACACGCAAACGCCGCCGGGTTGCGAAGGGGATCTGATGATCACCGCGCCCGCCACGGACGCCAAGGGGACGCCCTTAAGGCAGCTCAGAGGGGCCACCGCCCGAGGGAGCCCTCAGCACTCCCCCTTCTCGCGTAGCTCCTGCAGCGCCCGGCGGATGGCCGGATCGGATAGCGCGCGGCGCTCCAGCTCGGCCGCCACGGCCTCCCTCGGGAACATGTACGCCTTCCAGCGATCCACCTCCCGCTGGACGTCGGCCGCCGCGTAGCCCTGGGCGAGCAGGTACTTGCTCAGGCCATACAAGGCCTGGTGGTGACCACAGGGGCAATTCCGGCTCTCATCCCGAAAGGGATGCACGACCCGGCAGCATGGCAACGCGACGTCAACCGCCTCGTACTGGGCCACCCAGGGCGGCGAGGGCCTCGCCTCCTGATTCCAGATCAACATCGTCTGATAGCCGGCGTAGTTGAAGGCGATCCCATAGCCCGTGGGCGCGTTCTCCGGCGGGACGACCTCCGCGCGTATCCTGTCCAGGATCTCAAGAGGGGTGAGCGTCGGCGTCGGCTCCACCCGGATCGGGCTGAAAAGCGGAGATACCTGAGCCGGGCTACAGGCCGTGAGCCCCAGGGCGGTGACGATCCACAAGAGGAGAAAAGTCCTCGGGGAGAGGGAGCGTCTGATCGATTCCCGCATCGTGTTCCTTTTCCGTGAGCGCGACTACTCTTCATACTCCTCGGCGGCCAACAGGGCCATCGCCTGCGCGTGCAGGCGCGCACGTCGGTCCTGATATTCCGCCTCGTCGATGGTGCCTGCCTGATAGGCGTCGTCCAGGTCCGCGATGGCCTGGAAGAGGGATGGCAACTCGTCCGATGCCGACGCGAGCACGACGGGAGCGAGCTCCTGCTGGCGATCCCGCCACCACCAGAAGCCGCCGACCCCGATGAGCGCCACCGAGAACAACAGGCCGATCATCAGCACCCACCGCCAGCGATCCCCATCGCTCCCCGGTGCAACGCCCGAATCGGCAGACGCCGCGACCATCTCCGGCCGACCCGTAACGGTCAAACGCAACGCGTCGCCCGGCTCCAACGGCAGGTGCCCGAAGCTGTAGACCTGATGCGGGCGCCCCTGGATCGAGACCTCCTGGTCCACGCTCCAGCCGGCCCCGCTCAGCGTCACCCCCACGTCAGGGAGAAGGACGCTGGCGTTGAGGACCGGATAGTCCACCGGCACGGCCAGCTCGATCTGATCCTCATAGGGCAGGACGTAGCGGACCAGGCTCGAAAGGGTCCCCTTCCCCGGGGCGACCGGGGCCGTGTCGATGAAGCCATCCTCCAACTGGATGAAGCGAGTCCCATCCCGATCGCCTCTGAAGCTGACCTCCGAGGCGCCGGGGGGCAGACGAAAGCGAAGCCCCTCCTGATCACGGGCCACGACGGCGCGATCCCCGGTGTTGGAGAGGATGTAAATCTGGATCACCTGCATCATCCCCGGCGTGAAGTCCAGCAACATGTGCAGCTGCTCCACCTGTACGGTCGACGTGTCGGTGGTCGTCTCGTAGACGGTGACGGGCAGATCGAGCTCGGTCTGTCCGGGCTCGGGCTCAATCCGCTCGCTGAAATAGGTCACGTCACGGTATGTCACCATCACCTCGAAGCTGCGCCCCGGGGCGGTCTCCACGTTCTCAAAGCGGAAGCGCCCCTCGGCATCCGCGGTGCCATCGGTCATGCCGGTCATCATCTGGCCATCATAGGTGTGCAGCATCAACGACAGATCGGCCGAGATCTCCTCGCCTGGGGTCCCGTTGGTGATCTGCCCCAGGATGGTGATCGCTGGCCCCGGCTCGGGCGCCTGGGCCAGCGCGATCAGCGGGGTCAGGAGCAGCCAGGCCAAAGCCAGCAGCACAGGTCGGAAACGGGAAGATGTCATGACGTTATCGTAACCTCCTCGGTCAATGAGCGCCCACAGCTGGCGCAGAATCGATCGCCCGGCTGCGCCAGGCGTCCACACTGGGGACAGGCCACGGCCGTACCCGGATGCGCGCCGGCCGTGCGCGCCCGCCGGGCCCGCACGGCGCTCACCATGGCCTCGATCCGTGCCTCCAGGTCGGCCTGCCGGCCGGAGTGGCGATCCAGCTCCTGCAACAGGGTCGCCGCCCGCAGAAGCAGGTGATCCCGCAGCGGTCGATAGTCCTCCTCGGCCACAAGGCCAGCCCGGTAGTCGAAGTCCAGATCGCGAATGGTGGCTACCAGCGCCTGGTACTCCTGCCGGGGATTCGCCGCAGATCGAGCCCGGCGCCGCCTCATAGGCCGAAGCCACGGCCAGGCGACGGTCACGCCCACGATCCCCAATAGGGCCACACCCAATACGATACTCTCCGGAGCCATGTTCCCCTCAAGTTTGGTCTCTCGGGTAGCGGAGGGCAATACCCTCCGCTACCCGCACAAGATGCAGAGTAGCGCTGCAGAGAAAGCCGTGTATCTGGACGATCAAAGGAAAAGATCAAAGCCCAGATGATCCCCTATCCTTTCCGCACGTCCTCCTCCAGGCGGGCCAGGTACTCGGACGGGATAGGCAACGTCCCATCCTGGCCCGTCCCAAGCAGTGGCCGCGTGGGGCCACGCTCCTGGCGTCGAAAGACGCGCATCAGCAGCCATCCCCCGGCCAACAGCCCGACGACGGGCAACACCCACACCAGGGCGGTGAACCCCCTACGGGGCGGCGCCGCCAGAACCCGGATCCCATATTGGGCGACGAAGTAGTCGATGATGGCCTGCTCGTCCTGGCCCTCGGCCAGCATATCCCGAATCTGCGCCCGCCAATCCTCACACGCCTTGGTCTCGCACACGTCCAAAGGCGTGTTGGGACACACCGGGCAGTAGAGCTGCTTGGCGATACGGTTGACCTCGTCGGCCGTGGGCTCCTGGGCCGCCACCGGGATCCCCAGGGCCAAGCCGAGGAACAGCAACACGGCAATGATCGTTCTCCGCCACATAGCCTTCGCTCTCCCAAAGCTGCGCGCGGCCGGGCGCGCGGCGTGCGCCGTCGCCTACGCCGGGCTCGGCGCCTGCTCGCCTTGCGGGGCCAGTTTCCAGGTCCGCCGGACGGCCGAGTCCGGCCAGGCCGCGATCACCGTGCCCAGCACAAACGTCAAACCGCCGAGCCACAGCCAGCCGATCAACGGGTTGATGTACAGCTTGAACGTGGCGCGCAGGCCCGGATCGGTCTCCCAGGTCACCAGCAAGGCGTACAGGTCCCCCTGGGGGCGGCTCCACACGGAGGGGATGGTCATCGGCTGCTCAGCGCTGATGAAAAAATCCCGCCGGGGCCGCAACGTGCGCACGGGGCGCCCATCCTCGTAGACCGTCAGCACCGCCTCCGTCACCTGGCGATCTCCCGCCTCCAGGCTATAGGCGTGCAGGTTATCGAACTGGAGCGCGTAGGGTCCGAAGTTCAGCCGCTCTCCCAGGACCAGCGTGGCCTCAGTCTCCTGCTGGAAGAGATAGGTGCCGATGATCCCCAGGGCCATCATGAGCACCCCCAGGTGGATCAGATATCCCCCATAGCGACGTCGATGACGGGAGATCAGCCGGGCCAAAGCGATGGGCCACGATTCGCCATGGGCCTGACGCCGGGCCTGCGCGCCCCTCCAGAACGCCAGCAGCGTGGCCAGCCCCACGAAGGCCACCAGCCAGAACCCGAACAGCGCCGTGGGATTTCGATGGCCCGCCGCGATCAGGCCGCCCACGATCAGCGCGCTCCCCACAAAGGGCCAGAGGAGCTTATGAGCCAGTTGGGACGCCGATTGGCGTCGCCAGGCCAGCAGCGGGGCCACCCCCATCAACAACACCAGGGCGCCGAACAGGGGGCCGGTCACCTGATTGTAGTACGGCGGCCCCACCGTGATCTTCTGCCCCGTGATCAACTCCGTCACCATGGGGGAGATAGTGCCCCAGAAGACGGCGAAGGTGATGCCCAGGAAGAGCAGGTTGTTCAACAGGAAGGCCGCCTCCCGGGACAGGACGTTCTCCAGGGCGTTCTCACTGCGCAGAGTGTCCATCCGGCTCACCAACAACGTTACAGAGGACAGGAACGTGACGGTGATGAACGCGAAGAACGCCGGCCCGATGGCGGACTGGGTGAACGAGTGCACGGAGGAGATGACACCGCTGCGGGTGATGAAGGTGCCGAAGATGACCAGGCTGTAGGTGAGGATGATGAGCACCATGTTCCACACCTTCAGCATCCCGCGCTTCTCCTGGATCATCACGGAATGGAGGAAGGCCGTGCCCGTCAGCCAGGGCATCAGGGCGGCGTTCTCCACCGGGTCCCACCCCCAAAAGCCGCCCCAGCCCAACACGTCATAGGCCCAACGTCCCCCCAATAGCAACCCCAGCGAGAGGAAGAGCCAGGACACCAGTGTCCAGCGCCGGGTGGTCCGGATCCAGCGATCGCCGATGGAGCGCCGGGTGATGAGCGCGGCCATGGCGAAGGCGTACGGGATCACGAACCCCACGAAGCCCAGGTACAGGGTGGGCGGATGCCCGATCATCCCCGGGTGACGGAGCAGCGGGTTCAATCCTTTGCCATCAAAGGGCACGAGGGGGGCGGCTCCCGCCGGACGCCACACGCGCTGCACGACCTCGCCGCTACGGAGATCCTGCCACAATCGATCAAAGGGGTTGGCCACGAGCAGCGACAGCCCCTGGAAGAAGAGCAGGGTCAGCATGGTGATGACGATCACCCAGGGAAGCAACGGCCGGTCCACCTCCCACTTGCGCAGGAGCACGGCCGCGGCGAACAACGACATCAGCCACGTCCAGAAGAGGATGGACCCCGCCTGGCCGCCCCACAGGGCCGTGGCCTTCAGGAAGGGCGGCATGGCCCTGGCCGAGACGTCATACACATAGGAGATCTGGAAATTTCCGGCCAACAGGTTGTACACGAGGGCCACGCAAGCGATGGTGAGCAACGGCGCCGTGCCCACGGCCGCGTTGCGGGCGCTCTCCAGCCACCGCTCATCCCCACGCTGGGTGCTCCACCAGGCGGCAGCGGCCGCATAGGCGGCCAGCAACGCGGAAAGAGCCAATGCGAAGAAACCGAGATCGTTGACCACGTACACCTCCTGCCGTCGGCGGCCGCCTACGGCTCCGCCAGCAGTTCCTCGATCTTCTGCTCGAGCTGGGGCGGCTTCAGCGGGCCGATGTGGACCCCGCGCAGGCGCCCCCGCTTGTCCACGAAGAAGGTCTCAGGGACCCCCCGGATCCGATACGCCTGAGAGATCTCCGTCCCGATGTCGGGGCCATTCGGATACGTGATGTCGAACTCCTCGATGTAGGCCAGCGCCTTCTTCTCCGTATCGGCGTAGTCGACCCCGATGAACACCACGCCCCGATCCCGGTATGCACGCCACGTGCGCTCCAGGTAAGGCGCCTCCTCCCGGCAGGGCGGACACCACGAGGCCCAGAAATTGATCACCACCACCTTGCCACGCAGGTCGCTCAGGGTCACGGTCTCCCCCTGAAAGGTGGTCAGCGTGAAATCAGGGGCCATGCCGGATTCCACGGGTCCGGCCGCCGTCCGCACGATGCCCCATCCCATCAGAGCCAACAGGGCCAGGACCAGGGAATAGACGACCACGCGGCCCCAGCCGAGCGAGAGCCCTGACAGGCCCGCAGGCGACGCCGCCGCCATCTCCGCCGAAACCTCTCCTACGGATCCATTCTCGTCCTGCATGCCGTTCTCTCCCAACGCGACAGCGCCCACACCCGAATTCGGCGCAGAGCTCCCGCCTGCCGCGCTCGCGTACGGCGCCGTCGTGCTATGCGATCCAGGTAACCTATGCCCCGTCGCGCTCCGCCGCCGGACGGCTCGCACCCGGCAATGAGACCGGCGCGTCCGATGCCGCATCCCCAGCGTCCTGCGCGGCACCATGCGAGTGGCCCAATCGTCCCATCAACAACAGATGGCTCAACGGGCACAGCAGGATGAGCGCAAACAACAACGCGCTGGACACCGGCACATTGAACAGGAAGATGGCCCCCAGCGCAGCGATGGGGATGAGGCAACAGGCCAACATCAGCCACAGATGATGACGATGCCCTCGGGCGCTCACGACACCTCGCCTCCTCTCCGGTGCAAGGGCGATTCACGATCTTTGAACACGCTCACATTTATTGTGCTCTGCCTTTCACAGGGGCACCAGCGCCATTCAGCCTAGGAGCACCCCGCCAAAAGGCGTGTTTCGCGGTCGCCTATGGGCCGCGGCCGTGCCAGCCTCACCACAAAAAGAAGCGGCGGCGCCCATTTACCGGGCGGCCGCCGCCGAAAGCCGAAAGGGGGCGGAGATCATCACGTCTCCGCCCCATCGATTTGTGAGCGCAAGGACTGAAGCTCCTGACGAGACCGCAGCGCCTCCAGCTCCGCCACCTTGGCCTCCAGCTTCTCCCGCAACGCGTCCAGCTTGGCCAGGTCCTCCTCAAGCGCCTGGGCCTGGGCCTCCAGGCGCACCTGCGTCTCCATCAGTTCCTGTTTCTCCATCAAGTACCGACGCGCCAGGGCCTCATCCGTCGCCACTGCCCGGCGGGCCGCCTCCTCGCGCTGCTGCGCCCGGGCTTCCACGTCCGCGATCCTCTCCTGCAGCGAGGTCAGCACCTGAGACGACTCCTCACGCGCCTCCTCCAGCCTGGCGATCCGGGCCCGCAGCTTCCGAATGGCGACGTCCTCCTCGCTCTCCCGCGGCCGGCTCCGGGCCTTCTGGCGTCTCTCATAACGCAACACGGCCAGATCCACCGGCCGGAGCTGTCCTCGGGACACCAGGTCTTTGAGCTCACGGAAGGTTTCCTCGTCCAGCTCCCCTCGTTCATACATCTCATAGAGCTGCTCCTGGAGCGAGGGGCCGGGAGGCTGCGGCTGGCCCGTCGCAGGCCAGGTCCTATAGCGGCGGGCCCGGTTATCCCGCACCAGGGCATCCGCCAGATCGAAAAGCCGGAAGACATCCGGTCCGCATCCCATCCGATTCACCTCCCCTCGTCACAGGAGGGGGGCTCCCCCCTATCCGGGGATGAGCCCCTCCCCCACGAACAGCTCCAGTGCCTCGTCCAGAGTCAGGTCCTCCGGAGGCAACACCAGGTCCGATTCCGCCAACGTCGCCTCCAACGAACGTCCCCGCTCGCGCACCAGATCCGCCATTCGCTCTAACAGCCGCTGGAGCTCGGCCTCGCTCTCCCGCAGCAGGGCCACGATCTGATTATCGATAGCGTTCAGCTCGGTCAACAAGCTCGCATCCCGGGGGACCTCGAACTGGCCCTTACCGGCCACGCGAATCACGAATGTCTCCTTCACGATGCCACCACCTCGCCCTTGAGCCGGGCCAGCTCGGCCTCCACCGCCTCGGAGCGGGCCAGCCGCATCAGCTCACGATCGATATCATCGGTCTCGGGCTCCAGGACGTCCTCAATGGCCCCGGTGGCGATCAACTCGTCGATGGCCTCCGCCCGAGCCTGCATGTGACGGATGCGCTCCTCGGCCCGCTGGATGGTATTCCCCACATCAGCCAGATCCTCCGAGATGCCGCTCAACGCCTCCCGCACCTTCAGCTGCGCCTGCGAGGAATCGTAGATGGCCTTCAGCTCCTCCTTCTTGCTGCGGAAGAGCTCGATCTTGGTGCGCAGGCTGGCCTGAGTCGTCTTAAGGCTCTCCACCTGTCTCTCCAGGTTGGCGATATTGGCCTCCAACTCCGCCTGGCGGGCCAGGGCGGCCTGCTTGCGCTCCAGTGCCAGCTTCGCCAGGTCCTCCCGCCCCTTTTCCAGGGCAGCCCTGGCCTGTTCCTCGTAACGGGTCACGGCAACGGCCAGCTGATCCCGCTGCGCCTCCATCGAGCGCTTCGCCGCCGCCACCTCTACCAAACTCTGACCGACCTGACGCAGGCTCTCCTGCAGCCGGGTCAGGCTATAATCCAAACTGGCCTTCGGATCCTCCAGGCTCTCCATAGCCTTGTTGGCCTGAGCCTGAAAGATGGCCTTAAATCTCGCCAGCAATCCCATGATGTTCACTCCTCTTCCAAATCTCTCTTCTCAGTCTCTACTTCCCAGTTCCCAACTCGCCCCCGGGTGGCGAAGGGATATCCCCCGCCACCCGAGGCGATCCTCGCGATCCACTACGCCGACTCCTCCAGGGTCGCCCCGCAATAGGGGCAGGCGACCCAATCCGTATCCACAGCCTTGTGGCAGGAGGGGCAGGAACGCTTCAACTGCGTCCCACAACGGGGGCAGAGGACGAAATCCTCTTCAACGGGCCCTCCGCAGTTCGGGCAGGTTTGAGTCGTCTGGGCCGCCTGCGGCGCCGGCTCCTGCCATGGAGCCTCCCGATAGATCATCCGCTCACGATGGGATCTTCCACCACCACACATATCACACGACCTCCTTTGATCGCGGTAGCATCGCACGAAAGCGCGCGGTGCGAAAAGTCATGCTCACACCAGCCCCTGTCCACAGTAGGGGCAGACTTGCCAGTCCGCCTGCACAGGCCGACCGCAACTGGGGCAGGTCTTACCGGAGGCGTCCTGCTCCGACGCAGGCGGCAGGTTACGAGACAGACCACTCTGCCGAAAGAGCCAGACGCCGCCCAGGGCCAGCAAGGCCAGGAATGCCAAGGGAATCAGCAGGCCGATCAGCGGAAGGATCCAACCCCACACACCCCAACCGCCTCGCGCGCTGCCGTCCCATCCGCCCATCATCCCCCATCCCCCCATCATGCCGCCACAGCAGCCCCAACCGGGGAACAGGAATCCAAGGCTCAGCACCGAAAACAGAAGGATCACGATGCCAAAGGTGGCAACCAGGACCCAGTTCACTTTGCCCATCCTCTACCCTCCTCTCTCTCACTCCACAACATCGTCTGATCTTGTGCTACCATCACTGTAGCAGAACGATGTGAAGAGTTTGTGAAGACCGGATGAAGAGGTGGCAAAGGACGACGAGGGGCCCACTTCCTCAGCAACGCTCACGATATGCTGCCAGCTGAGCCGACGAGAGGTCAAGGAAGACGCTCTCATACCCTGTGGCGACCACATGTCGGACGGGCACGACGACATCGCCGGATGGCGCTACCGTCTCGATCACCAGGTGGGTTGTCCTCCCCGTGTTCAGATCCACGATCAGTCGCTTTAGCGTTCCTGCCCACCCATCCCGGCAGGAGATCTTGACTCCAACCTGAGTTTGAATCATTTCCGCTTCTCCACCAGGAACCTTGAAGCAAGCCAGGCCCGGCAGTCGCCATATCCCGGGCCTGCGAGGGACCGTAGGGATCTTTATCGTCTATCGTAACTCAGCATACCAATTGTGGAGATAGTACGTCAGCGCCATCCTGCTCATCCCCCATGCGCCGATTGGCCTGGCTTCGAGGGCTCCGGGCGTCCGCAAATGTCGTGCGATGGAGGGTCGCCCCCATGGGGCACGACCAGCAGAAAACGGCTCTCATCCCCCAGACCCCCTTCTCCCAAGCCCGGGAGAAGGGGGCTCATCAGTGGGTGGTGGGGTACGTTTGGCCACGTCGTGCGCCGGGGGAAAACCGAGAAGGCGTATACAGACACAACATCTTGCCGTGCCTATGGGGCCAACTCTGCCTATGCGGCTCCGTATCTTGGCGCGAATGGCGGAAGGCAGCGCCCTTCGCCACTTGAAAGGCCAACCTTGAGGAGCGAGCCAATCCTCGTCCCTGCAGGTGCCACGTATGCCGATATGAACGCTGGACTTTGAAAAGGCCCTGACCCTCCGGCCCCGCCAGTTGACGGAACCCCAGAGCCGCTTGTATAATGGGGCCCGAAGTGCCGGGGCATCAACAGGGTCCGTTGTGGATGGCAAGCCACCCATCCTTTCAAAGCACGGGTGGCGTTCTTGTTGACACGATCTCTTACAGCGTGTAGGAGTTACCGAAGGGGGAATGGATGGGCGAGGAAGCGAGTATTCCGGCCTTCAAGCTGGGGCAGACCGGGCTGGCCAGGATCTTCGGCGAGCTGGAAGCGCAGATCATGGACCTCATCTGGCGGCTGGAAGAGGCCACCGTGAATGACGTCGTCGCTCATCTGGATGGGAACTACCACTACAACACGGTCATGACCATCATGAACCGGCTGGTGGAGAAGGGGTTCCTGAAACGTTGCCGCGAGGGACGGGCGTACATCTACTCGGCCGTGGAGGATCGGGAGACCTTTCTGGCCCGCGTGTCGCGGCAGGTGGTGGAGGGGCTGCTACAAGATTTCGGTCGGCTGGCCATCGCCCAATTCATCGATGTTGCGGACGCCATCGATCCCGACCTGCTGAACGAGCTACGGCACCTGGTCGATCACCGATCCGGGGAGGAAGAGGCATAATGGCGTCTCGCTCTCAGGGAGGACGCGTGATGGCCGATCGTCCCCTTCGCACGCAAAGGTCGACCCGCCGGGTGGTCCAGGCGACGTCCCCTCACCACGTATCGCTCCAACGATGGGCGGATAGATCCTTCCACGCGCTCCTGGCCGCGGCGGCGCTGATCACGGCCGGCCTGATCGCGGTGATCGTGAACCTGTGGCCCCTGTACGCCCATGAGATCATCCGCTTCTGCCACCGTTCCTGGTCGACGCTGGTAGCCCATCTCCCCGCCGCGGGGGCCTTCGCGCTGCCGGTCGGGCTGGCCGTCCTGGCGGGGCTGGGGGTCCGGGCCTGTCTGCAGCAGCTCCTCGCATCCCGGCGCTTCATCCGGGCGATTCGGAGCCGACGCGCTCCGATCCCTCCTTCCCTGCAACAGCTATCCCATGAGCTCGGCATCGCCGACCGCCTCGACGTGATCCGGGACGAGCGGGCGTACGCCTTCTGCTATGGGCTATGGCGGCCGCGCGTCTGCCTGAGCACCCAGCTGTTGACCCTGTTGAACCCGGAGGAGCTGCGAGCCCTGCTGGTCCACGAACGTCATCACCTTCATCGTCGCGATCCGCTGCGGAAGCTCCTCACCCGGACGCTGGCTCGCGCGCTGGGCATCTTCCCCATCATGGACGATCTCGCCCGTCACTGCCAGCTGGCCCAGGAGATCGCCGCCGACGACGCCGCGATCCGGGATTCCGGATCGCCTCTGCCGCTGGCGGCCGCGCTGCTGAAGCTGTGGGAGGCCGCCCACCCCACCCTGTCCCCCACCGTCGTCGGGGCGCTGAGTGTCACGGAAGCCCGCATCGCCTACCTGCTACACGGGCAGATCATACCTTCTCGCCTCTCAGGGTCCCGCCTGATCGCGACCGGAATGGTCCTCCTTGGGATCGCCCTGGCGGGGCTGCTCGGGGGCATGACCATGCAAACGTTTCCTATCGGGACCCAGGAGTGCCTGAACGCCATCTCCTGGCTCCGTTGATCCGACCCGCGTCGGGACTTCTCGACGCGTTTTTCTATGTGCTTTTACACTACACCCTGTAGGACTTACGGACGGCTACATTAGGGAGGCGCAACATCGTGGATACACCCAACATCTCGGTACTGCTGGCGTTGGTCGCCGGGCTGCTCTCCTTTCTCTCCCCCTGCGTGCTACCCCTGGCGCCGGGCTACGTCGGCTACCTGAGCGGGACAACCGTGCACACGTCGGAAGGCGTCCAGATCACGAACCGGCGGGTTACCTTCCTCCACGCGCTGAGCTTCGTCCTGGGCTTCTCGTTGGTCTTCGTGGCCCTGGGCGCCTCGGTGGGGCTGATCGGGTACATCCTGTACGACTTCATGCCCCTGATCCAGAAGATCGGCGGCGTGCTCCTGGTCGTCTTCGGCCTGCACTACATGGGGGTGCTGAAGATCCCCTTCCTCTATCAGGAGAGGCGCGTGGAGTTCAGGGGAAACCCGAGGCTCGGCTACCTCTCGTCCCTGCTGGTCGGGGTGTTCTTCGGCGCCGGGTGGACACCGTGCATCGGGGTGACGCTATCCGGCATCCTGCTGCTGGCCGGCAACACCGCAACCGTAGGGCGCGGCGCCCTTCTCCTGGCGGTCTACTCGGCGGGGCTGGGCATCCCGTTCCTCCTGATGGGCCTGGTCCTGGACCGGCTATCCGGGTGGCTACGCGGCCTGAACCGCCGGATGAACCTGGTCTCCATCGTCAGCGGGCTGTTCCTGATCGGCATGGGCATCATCGTGTACACGAACACCATCGGCAAATTGAACGCGTGGTTTGCCCGGGTCTTCGGCTTCACCACGATCCTATAGGGCATCCCCCAGCCCCCAGCGAAACATCACCATTCATTTCCACGTCCACGGCTACGCGCAGAGCGAATGAGAAGATGAGATGAGGGGAGAGATTGGCAATGGGCGAGCAAAGGGAACCCTGGCTGGAATCGAGAGATGTGAATACGCCCAACGACGATGAAGACGTCGGGCTGGGAGGCTCCTCCACCGCCGTACTATGGGAGAACGGACAGGAGGCCATCACACCGCCTCCCCGGCGGCGGCTCCGGTCGTGGGCGGCGGTGCTGGTCCTGCTGGCCCTGAGCTTTGGCCTCTTCCTTACATACGGGCGCGATGGGCTCGAGCTGCGGAATTCCCCCTCATCGGCCGCCAACGAGCCCCTCGTGGCGAGGGTCGGAGACGAGACCATCACACGAGAGGAGGTCGTCCGGGCCGTGGCGGTGGCGCGGGCGCTGTACCGGGCGACACAGGGGATCGCGCCCGGCGAGATCGACGAGACATCCGTCGTCAACCAGCTGGCCGATCAGGCGCTTCTCCTGCAGGCGGCGGAGGCCGCCGGGATCTCCATCTCGGAGGACGAGGTGACCACTTACATCCGTCAATTGATCCAGGCACGCAAGTTAACCGAGGAAACCCTGGCCCGTGTATTAAAGGAAGAGGGAGCGACCATGGAGGATTTGCGAGAGGTGATCCGAAGGGCCATGATCGCCGACCGTTTCACCCGCGAGGTGATCACCGTGGATGTCCCCCCCGGCAAGGCAAAGGAGGCCATCGACCGCTGGCTGAAGGAGCGACGCGCTCGCGTCGGCGTCGAGATCCAGCCGGCGGCCATGAGCAAACCCGTCACCAACCGGGAGGAGCCCATCGTCGGGGCCCTTGCCCCCGATTTCACCCTCCCCAACCTGGCGGGGGACGAGATCACCCTGAGCGATCTACGCGGCCAGGCCGTGCTGATCAACTTCTGGGCCACATGGTGCCCGCCCTGCCGGCTGGAGATGCCGGCTATCGAGCAAACCTACCGCAAATATCGGGAACAGGGCTTCGTCGTCCTGGCCGTCGACCTGGAGGAGCCGAAGGACCGGGTACAGGGCTTCGTCGATGAGCTCGGCCTGACATTCCCCGTGCTGCTGGACGAATCCGGCACGGTCAGCCGGCGTTACCGGGTCCTCGCCATCCCCACCAGCTTCTTCGTGAACCGGCAGGGGGTGATCATCGCCATCTGGCGGGGAGCCATGTCCGCGGAGGTCATCGAACGGTACACCCTTCGAGCCCTCTCGGACGCGAAGGCGCCAGAGAACGCGGTCCCGGAGCCATCGGACAGGCAACAGGTGCACTGGCATGCCCGCCTGCGGATCGTCCGCAACGGACAGGAGGAGCCGCTACCCAACCTGGAGCGGGGGCAATTCATCGATATCCACCAGCCCGACCTGACGCTGGGCGCGGCGCTGGAGCAGATGGGCGTGGAGTACGGCCCGAATTGCGTCCTGGAGTGCCCCGGCAACCCGGCCAACGGAGAGCTGATCGTCAGGGTCAACGGGAGGATCACCCGGAACTTCGCCACATACACGCTGCGGGACGGCGACGAGATCCTCATGGAGCTGCGCTGACGGAGGCCAGGAGAGGACGCGGGCGGACATATCCAGGACAAACCATAGATATGCGCACAGAAACCTCGGAGATGCCAGGCCCGGGCGCACCTCCCACGTGCCCGGGCCACGTCTTCACAAAACCTTCACACTCCCTTAACCGATCCGTCGTGCTTTCCCCCTAACCTACGGGTGGCCTGAGATGAGGCCGCATACCACTCATAAAGGAGATCCATCTTGTCTATACCGAAGAAATGGTTCATAGGAATCGCCTTTGGTGGACTGGCCCTCCTGGCGGTTGCCTGTACGCCGGGGCCATCCCCGGAGGTGCCGACGGAAGTGGAGCAGATGCGAGAGCCCGCCACCGTCGCGGCGCCGGTCGAGGCCAGCGAGGCCACATCCCCCACCACGGAAGCGGAGACGGCGCCCGCGGAGGTCCAGGGCACGATCTGGGTGGCCAACGGCATGGAGGACTCGTTGAGCGCCATCAACCTGGCGACCGGCGAGGTCGTCGCCACGATCCCGGTGGGGATCAACCCCCACATCCTCAACGTCAGCCCGGATGGGCGCATCCTGTACGTCATCAACGCGGGAGGGCATGACCGGGAGGCGGGCGCCCACGAGTCACCCTCGGGTGACAAGGCAGGTCAGCCCATGGGCGAGTCGTCCAAGTCCGGCGACCACATGGGCGGCATGGGCATGGATATGGATATGGAGGAAGAGGCCAAGGGGAACAGCCTGTGGGCCATCGACACCACCACCGGCGAGATCCTGGCCCGCGTTCCCGTCGGCCAGGGTCCCACCCATCCGCTGCCATCCCCGGATGGCCGCTGGGTCTACGCAACCAACACGGATGAGGGATCGGTCAGCGTCGTGGATACGGCCTCATGGCAGGTGGTGGCGACGATACCGGGGCTCAGTGAACCCCACGATGGCGAGCTCACGCCAGATGGCCGATGGCTCTACCTGGCGACCAGCGGCGATAGCACCATGACCGTCGTGGACACGGAGACCAGGCAGGTGGTCAAGACCTTCGCCGTCGGCCGGAAGCCACGAGGCGTGGCCATCGGCGGCGCCAACGGGGAGATCGCCTACGTCACGAACAAAGGGGACGGCACTCTGAGCGTGATCGACATCCCGGCCGAAACGCAGACCACCATCCCGGTGGGGCAGGGCGCCCATGCCGTTCGCATCAGCCCAGATGGGAGGATCGCGTACGTGGCGCTCAGCAAGGAGAACGCGGTGGCCATCGTGGATCTCGAGGCCGGGGAAGTCATCGGCAGGACCCCCGTCGGGCAGAAGCCGGAACAGATCGACCTGAGCCGGGATGGGCGATGGCTCCTGGCGAGCAACAACGGCGACGCCACGGTCTCCATCATCGACACGGAGAACGGTGAAGTGGTGCACACCGTCCGGGTGGGCGAGGGCGCCTATGGCGTCCAAGCGGTCTCAGCGCCCGTACGCCAGGCCCCCGCATCGGCATCCATGCCGATGTTCTCGAAGAACATGGACGGCTTCTCCGATATCACCGTCCAACAGCTTGCGGAGATGCTCCCGGGCAAGGGCTTCACCCTGGTCAACGTCCACATCCCCTACGAGGGGGAGATCCCGGGGACGGACCTGTTCATCCCGTTCAATGAGATCGCTCAGAACCTCGATCAGTTGCCCGACAAGGATGCCCCCATCGTCCTGTACTGCCGCAGCGGCTCCATGAGCACGGCGGCCGCCAGGACGCTGGTCGGCCTGGGGTACACCAACGTGATGGAGCTGGACGGCGGATTCAACGCATGGAAGGCCGCAGGCCACGAGCTGATGATCCGCTGATGGGGAGCCGGGCGGCGCTCGTTCTCATGTCGCCCGTATCCCTTTCCTCTGGGTCCCACCGCCCGCCAACGGCGCCGGGCGGCGGGGCCCTTTGAAGGTCTGGGGGGTACCGGACCGGGGATATACGCCTTTTGGCGCGGGTGCCAATAGGTTGAATAGCGCTGGTATTGTCATCCCTGTAGAGGCACAATAGGGAGCGCATGGGATCATCGCCCTGGCGGTGGCCTTTATGCCGCCGCAGGTGGGGCGTGGGAGCTCCGCCCGCAGAAGGAGAACAGGGCAGATCCCGTAGCTCATTCCCAACATGCCTTAACTCTCTGCTGGACAGGCAGGAGGAAAAGACATGGAGGATGCGTGGGCAGCGAGTAAGCGGTAGTGCGAACGTATGAAAGTCGGAGGCAATGATGACGGAGAAACAGATCATCCTTCCTGTCACAGGCATGACTTGCGCTTCCTGTGCGAATCATATCGGCCAGGCGCTCAAGAACGTGCCAGGTGTGGCCGAAGCCCAGGTGAACCTGGCCACGGAGAAGGCGACCGTCACGTTCAGCAACGGGGCGGTCCCTCTGACGGCACTGATTCAGGCGGTGAGGGACGCCGGCTATGACGTCCCCACGGAGACGCTGATCCTGCCCATCGGCGGCATGACGTGCGCCTCCTGCGCCAATCACATCGAACAGGCCCTCAAGAAGGTGCCGGGCGTCCTGGATGCCGCGGTGAACCTGGCCACCGAGAAGGCCACGGTGACCTTCGTCCCGGGCGTGGCGGGGCTGGCGGACTTCAAGCGGGCCGTGGCCGACGCGGGATACGAGGTGCTGGAACTGGCCCAGGAGGAGGGCGCCGGCGAGGAGTCGGAGGAGGACGAGGCCGAGCGCAAGATGCGTGAGGCCCGCTTCCGCATGTGGGTCGCCTGGGGGTTCACCATCCCGATCATCCTCTGGATGTTCGCGGAGATGTTCTTCGGCATCGTCTGGCCCAACGCCACCATCTACAACCTGGGCATGATCGTCCTGGCGCTGCCCGTGCTGTTCTGGGTCGGCCGCAAGACGTATCGAAGCGGCCTGACGGCGGTGCTGCACGGATATGCCAACATGGACACGCTCATCGCGTTGGGCACCGGCGTCTCCCTGCTCACCGGGCCGGCGGCCTTCTTCTTCCCGGTGGCGAACTACGCCGGCGTGGCGGCCATGATCATGGCCTTCCACCTGACGGGGCGCTACGTGGAGGAGACGGCCAAGGGACGGGCATCCCAGGCCATCCGCAAGCTGCTGGAGCTGGGGGCTAAGACCGCCCGCGTGCTGCGAGATGGGCAGGAGATCGAGATCCCCATCGAGGAAGTTCAGGTGGGCGACATCATGGTCGTGCGCCCCGGCGAGAAGATCCCCACGGACGGCGTCATCATCGAGGGGGAGAGCGCCGTGGACGAGTCCATGGCCACCGGCGAGAGCATGCCGGTGAACAAGCACCCCGGCGACGAGGTCATCGGCGCCACGGTGAACCAGGAAGGGCTGCTGAAGGTGAAGGCCACCAAGGTGGGCAAGGACACCTTCCTGGCCCAGGTCATCAAGCTGGTGGAGGAGTGCCAGGGGTCCAAGGTGCCCATCCAGGAGTTCGCCGACCGAGTGACGGGCGTCTTCGTGCCGGTCGTCATCGGGATCGCCGTGCTCACCTTCGTCGCCTGGCTGATCTTCCCGGATACGATGCGGGTCCTGGTGCAGGCGGGGTCCTTCCTGCCCTGGGTGAACCCCGACCTGAGCGTGATCACCCTGGCCATCGTCTCCACCGTGGCCGTCCTGGTCATCGCCTGCCCGTGCGCGTTGGGCCTGGCGACGCCGACGGCGCTGATGGTGGGCAGCGGCATGGGGGCCGAGCACGGCATCCTCATCCGCACCGGCGAGGCGATCCAGACGCTGAAGGACGTGAAAGCGATCATCTTCGATAAGACGGGGACGATTACCAAGGGCAAGCCGGAGGTGACGGACATCGTCCCCGTGAACGGGTTCGACGAGAAGGACCTGCTGAAGGCGGCCGCGTCGGCCGAGCGAGGCAGCGAGCACCCGCTGGGTCGCGCCATCGTGGAGCGGGCCCAGGCGGAGGAGATGCCCCTGGCCGAGCCGGAGGCGTTCCAGGCGGTTCGGGGGAAAGGGGTGATGGCGTCGGTGAACGGCAGCCAGGTGTTGGTGGGCTCCCGTCGATTGATGCGAGAGCACGGCCTGGACCCGGCCCCCCTGGAGGACACGCTGCGCCGCCTGGAGGAGGAGGCCAAGACGGCCATGCTGGTGGCCGTAGACGGTCAACTGGCCGGGGTCGTCGCTGTGGCCGATACCCTGAAAGAGGACTCGGTGGCCGCCATCCGTGAGCTGCGAGAGATGGGGCTCCAGACGGCCATGATCACCGGCGACAACCAGCGGACGGCGGAGGCCATCGCCCGCCGGGTGGGCATCGATCACGTGCTGGCGGAGGTGCTGCCGGACGGCAAGGTGACTGAGGTGCAAAAGCTGCAAGAGCGGTTCGGCCTGGTGGCCTTCGTTGGAGACGGCATCAACGACGCCCCTGCGCTGACGCAGGCCAACGTGGGCATCGCCATCGGCACCGGCACCGACATCGCCATCGAGGCTTCCGATGTGACCCTGGTACGCGGCGAGTTAACGGGCGTGGTGGAGGCGATCAATCTGAGCCGCGCCACGTTCCGCAAGATCAAGCAGAACCTGTTCTGGGCCTTCTTCTACAACGTGGCCATGATCCCGCTGGCCATCATCGGCTGGATGCACCCGGTGCTGGCGGAGATCGCCATGGCGACCAGCTCGATCACGGTGGTCACCAACGCAAACCGGCTGCGCAGGGTGGACATTCGGCCCAGCTACGAGGCGACGCCCAGCCGAACCGAGGGGAGCCCGGCGGAGACGCCCTCGACGCCGCTGCCGTCCCCGCGCTCGGTGAACTAGCGCTATCCAACGGAGCATAACAACCGGACGTCCTGCGGGGGACATCTTATCCTTGGGGGTAGCGGAGAGCACGATCCTCCGCTACCCCCCAATCCAAGGAACGAAAAGGATGCCACTCTTCACGCCGAAACGTTTCCAGCCGCCCTACTATCCCATGGAGCCACCCCCCCGCCTCGAACGATGGCTTACCGCCTTCGAGCGAGCGGTGAAGGGGGCGCTCTTCGGGTGTCGGATGTGCGGCAACTGCATCCTGCAGGAGACGGCCTTCATCTGCCCGATGGCCTGTCCGAAGGGGTTGCGAAACGGCCCCTGTGGAGGCTCCACGCCGGAACGATGCTACGTGGACCCCACACGCCCCTGCGTCTGGTACAAGATCTACGAACGATCCGAGCGCATGGGGCGGATGGACAGGCTGCTGGAGATCCAGGCGCCCCTGGACGGCCGCCGCATGGGGCGGGAGACCTGGCTGGACCTCTACCGCCACTGGAGGCAGAGAGGGGGATTGGGGCTGGGAGTGCGAGGCGCCCTCGACCGACGGCGACTGTCCCAGGCGCTGGAGCAGTTCTTCTACGAGGTGCGCCAGCCCGACTGGTGGCAGGGGGACGATCAGCCCCACCCGCCGGCCTACGAAGGCGCGATATCCAATCTGGAGGCCCGCCTGAAGTCCGGCGCCTTCGTGGTGACCGCCGAGATCGCGCCGCCACGCTCCTCCACCGGCCGCCCCGTGGACAGGAAGGCGCACATGCTGTCCGGGTACATCGACGCCGCCAATTTCATCGACGGCGCATCGGCCACGCCCCGCATGTCCAGCCTGGCATCGGCGCTGATCTGCCTGGACTGCGGCGTGGAGCCCGTCCTGCAGATGACCGCCCGAGATCGCACCCGAATCACCATCCAGGCGGACGCTTTGGGGGCCAGCGCGCTGGGCATCCGCAACATCCTCTGCATCTCCGGCGATCATCCCAAACTGGGGCCAGCGCCCATGACGGTGCTGGAGCCGCTGGACGTGGATTCCATCCAGATGTTGTGGATCCTGCGGCGGATGCGAGACGAGGGCAGGCTGCTGGATGGGCGCACGTTGAAGACGCCCCCTCGCTATTTCCTGGGGGCGGCAGCCTCGCCCTACGCGTCCAATCCCAGGTTCGAGGCGCTGCGCATGGAGAAGAAGATCAACGCCGGCGCCCAATTCTTCCAATCGCAGCCCATCTACGACTTCGACACCTTCGAGCGCTGGCTGGAGGAGCTGGACAAACGGAACCTGTTGGAACAGACATATATCCTGGCGGGTGTGGCCCCCCTGCACAGCGCGCACGCGGCCCACTACCTGAACGACCACGTGCCCGGGGTCGTCGTGCCCCAGACCCTCATCGACCGCATGGAGCGGGCGGCCGACCCGGCGGAGGAGGGCGTCCAGATCGCCCTGGAGATCATCGATCGCCTGAGGCATACCCCCGGCATCTCGGGGATCCACATCATGGCCGTCGGATGGGAGTCGATCGTGCCACGCCTGATTCGGGACTCAGGGATCGAGCGGGTGACCGAGCCTCCCGTATGTGGGGACGAACGCCCCCAGGAGCTTATGCCCATCACCCTGGAGAAAGAGGACGGGGAGAACGGACAGCGCCCGTTCGAGGCATGATGTCAACATACGGTTAACTCGATGCGTATAGGGTGAGGCGATGCCTTGCCCTTACCTGGTGTTGTGTATCTCAATGACGAGCGAAACGGTTTTGAGGAGAGACGTTCATGTGGTGTCATCTGTTGCTATCCATGCCGATCATCGGCCTGGTGTTATTCGTGATCTTCCCCCTCCCACTGGCTCTGCCCATCTACCTGGCGGTGGCCCTGACCTCCCTCGCCCTGTACAGGAAGATCTTCCGGGCGATGGGACAGCCCGTCATCACGGGGAGAGAGGGCATGATCGGGGTCGTGGCCGAGGTCGTGTCCGAGGTCAACCCCTACGGGCAGATCCGCTATCGGGGGGAGGTGTGGAGTGTCGTGTCATCGGAGAGGCTGAAGCCCGGACAGAAGGTCCGGATCACGGGATTCGACGGGATGAAGGCGATCGTGGAGGCCGTCCAGCCTCCTGAACCAGGCGGCGATGGGAGCATGGCCATGTCAGCGCCCTCCGGAGCGCTATCCAGATGATCCGCCACATGAGGGTGGTCATCGGAGCTCACGGGCGGATTCACTGAGGACGCGAGGACCGTGAACGGCACCGTGACGGGCAAGCGATCTCCAACGGCATATCTCCCATCGTTGATCTCCTGGGCGCTGTCGCCGCCGATCGTCGCGGCCATCTTCATTGGCAACGGGATCGGCGCGGTCGCGGGCGTGATCTACTGGTACGGGAGGCAGTTGCTAGCCAGCCCCTGGTACCTCTGGCCCTTCATCCCCGACTCTCCCGGCAGCACCTTCATGGTGCTGCCCGCGCTGGCGCTGATCCTGCGCAGGCGGCCGGGCTGGCCGCTCCTCAACGCGTATGCCGCCTTCGGCATCATCAAGTATGGGCTGTGGACGGTGGCGTTCTGGTCCCTCTACTGGACGAATGGAGGCCCCTTCACCCTGGAAAGCATGGCCATGACCTTCACCCACTCCATCATGATCGCCGAAGGGCTGCTTCTGCTGTACCACACGCGGCTGACCCGTCCCGTCGCCCTGGGCCTGGGCGCCTGGTTCCTCCTCAACGATTGGGTGGATTACGGTCCCTTACACACGCGGCCGGGCCTGCCCCCGGGCGTATCCGTTCAGACGATGATGTGGATAGCCGGGGGGATCACGTTGCTTATCACGGCCGCGTACCTGATGCTGGCTCACCGAGGGAAACGCACACGATGAACGATTCGATGTCCTCTGGCCTGCCCCCGACACCGCCCGCGGTGGGGGCGGCCTCCGCATCGGCCAGCGCCACCATCGCACGCCGCATCGACGCGATCATCGATCGAGTAGCGCGGCACTGGCTGGCGATCATCCTGATCGGGATGGGGATCTTCGTCACGCTGCCCTTCCTGGCGCCGGTGGCCATGGCGGCCGGCTGGACCTGGCTGGGCAAGCTGATCTACACGATGTACATCCCGTTCTGCCATCAGTTGCCGCAGCGCAGCTGGTTCCTCTTCGGAGAGAAGCTGACGTACACCCTGGACGAGATCAACCGGGTCTACCCATCCACCAACCCCTGGCACCTGCGGTTCTTCTACGGCTCGCCGGAGATGGGGTGGAAGGTAGCCTGGAGCGATCGCATGATCAGCTTCTACGGGATGATCCCGGTGTACGGCGCGCTGTACGCCTGGCTGCGGAGGCGGCGAGGCCGACCGTTGCCCCCCATCCCGCTGTGGGCGTTCATCGCCCTGCTGGCCCCGATGGCCCTGGATGGGGGCACGCACTGGCTCAACGACCTGTTGTACGGCATATCCGGAGGCGGGTTCCGTGACACGAACGCCTGGCTGGCGGCGTTGACGGGCCACGCGTGGCCGGGCTTCTACGCCGGCGATCACTTCGGCACCTTCAACTGGTGGATGCGGCTCATCACCGGTGTGCTGGGCGCGTGGGGGATCGCCTTCTTCGGGTTGCCCTGGGCGGATCGCCTGATGACCGCCGAGGAGGATGCCCCAGACGTGCAAGCCGTCGGGGGACCGCAGACGGCCGCGCGGGAAAGCGCACATGACCGGCGTCATAGCCGGGAGGCCTCCAGGCCGTTATGATGCGCTCACCTTCACCACAACGTCACATTCGAAACAGGAGGTCGATCACGCACGATGCGACATACCGTGAAGAAGCTGCTCTCACCGCTCTTGCTCACCTTCCTGCTGCTGACCGGAGGGCTCAGCGCGTGCGGTGGATCCAAGGTCGAGCTCAAGATGGCTCCAGCGTCGGAGCTGCCGCCCACGCTTCAGCAGGCGCCGATCAACGTGCGAGAGGCGTATCAATTCGCCCTGGCCAACAAGGACATCCTGGAGAAGATCCCCTGCTACTGCGGCTGTGGCGGCATGGGCCACCAGAGCAATTACATGTGCTACGTGCAGGACGATAGCTCCGCCGACGGGCAGATCGTCTTCGATTCCCACGCCTATGGCTGAGGCATCTGCGTGGACATCACGCGTGACGTGATGAAAGGGTTGAAAGACGGCAAAGACCTGAAGACGATCCGGGCGGCCATCGACCGGAAGTACAGCCAGTTCGGCCCGCCGACCGACACACAGCCTGTGGAGTAGCCGATCCGTGAAGGCCAGCACCCTCGTGCTCATCCTCGCCACGACCTTGGCCATTGGGGCCGCGGTCCTCCCATGGCCGGGTGAGAGGGCCACCCCGACCCAGCGGGTGATCCACGTCAACGCGCGGCAGTTCGCCTTCGACCCGCCCCGACTGCATGTGAACCGGGGCGACCAGGTAACGCTGGTGCTGCACGCGACCGACGTGGTACACGGGCTGTACCTGGACGGCTATGATGTGAATCTCAAAGCTGTGCCGGGGATCTCCGCCCAGGCGACCTTCGTCGCAGATCGGGCGGGGAAGTTCCGCTATCGCTGCTCCGTAAGCTGCGGCAGCCTGCACCCCTTCATGATCGGCGAGCTGGTCGTGGGGCCGAACACGCTTCTATGGCGCGCCATCGCCCTGACGACCATCGCCGCAACCGGCGCGCTGGCCTTCCTGTACACGCGCTCCCGGGAGGTGGCCCGATGACCCAGGCCAGGGCGCCCGCCTCGCGCCGACGCAGGGCCCCGACGCCCCACCCCGTCAGCGTCCCCAGATTCGAGCTGACGTCCATCCGCTGGCTGGACGCCATCCTCCGATGGCGCCCCCTGCAATTCACGCTCATCGCCGCGACGTTGGGCTTCTTCGTCCTGGCGATCCTGACCAGCCTGGTGGGGACGCCAGTCGGGAACCGAAACTTCGGCATCATCTTCGTCTGGATCGTCTGGTGGGCGCTGGTGATTAGCCTGCTGGTGCCGCTAGCCGGCCGGTTATGGTGCGCCGTGTGCCCTATCCCCGCCCCCGGCGAGTGGCTCCAGCGACGGGCGTTCATCGCCCCGCGCCCGCTTCGCACCCTGGGCAAGCGCTGGCCCAACCGACTCAAGAACATCTGGATCCAGAATTTCGCCTTCCTCGGCGTGGCCGTCTTCAGCGCGATCATCCTGACACGGCCGGCCGTCACGGGGCTGGTGCTCCTGGCCTTCGTCCTCCTGGCCATCGGGCTCAGCCTGGTATACGAGCGCCGCATCTTCTGCCGCTACTTCTGCCCGGTGGGCGGCTTCATCGGCCTGTACAGCATGATCGCCCCCCTGGAGCTGCGGGTGAAGGACCCCGAGGTGTGCCGACGCCACAAGACGAAGGAATGCTACCTGGGCAGCGAGAACGGGTTCGGCTGCCCTTGGCTGGTCTTCCCCGGCAGCCTGAAGCGGAACGCCTACTGCGGCCTGTGCACCGAGTGCCTGAAGACCTGCTCCATGAACAACGTGGCGCTCAACCTGCGGCCGCCCGGGCTGGACCTGCTCGTCTCCAAAGAGCGGGGGCTGGACGAGGCGTATAAAGCGTTCATTATGTCGACTTGCGCCCTCCTCTACTCGGCCATTCTGTTGGGGCCATGGGGTGCGCTCAAGGATGCCGCCAACATGGAGGACTGGAGGACC
Source organism: Chloroflexota bacterium (assembly GCA_013152435.1). Classification (NCBI taxonomy): domain Bacteria; kingdom Bacillati; phylum Chloroflexota; species Chloroflexota bacterium. The sequence goes on from JAADGJ010000012.1 coordinate 67,479, forward strand.
TGGGTGGTTTACGCGATCGGGTTCATCGCCATGAACCTCGCCGTCGTGCCTGGGCTCTTCTATGCGGCCACCTGGCTGAGCCGGCGGTGGGCACGGCTGAGCCACGCGCCGACCCGCCAGCTCTTCATCGACTTCGCCTACGCGCTGGTGCCGCTGGGGCTGATGGCCTGGATTGCCTTCAGCCTGTCCTTCGTGCTGGTGAACATCTCCTACGCGCTGCCGGTGCTGTCCGACCCGTTCGGCTGGGGATGGAACCTGCTGGGCACCCGGGACTTCCCCTGGACGCCCTACTTCCCCGCCCGGATCCCTTACCTGCAGGTGCCGATCCTGATCGTCGGGCTGATCTTCGGGCTCTACATCACCTGGCGCATCGCCAATGAGCACGCGTCCGCGCCCGAGCAGGCGCTGCGGAGCGTGGTGCCCATCGCCGCCCTTTTGCTCGTGGTGACGTTCGGCTTTCTCGGGCTGTATTTGGGGTAGGAGAAAGGACAGGTCAGGCTGGAGTGGAGGGAGCCCTTCAGATGTCCTCGCGGTGTGTTTTCAGACACACTCTCAAATGGGAGATCGGGAGTTGGGGATTCAGGGACTAGGGATCAAAAAAGTGGAGATCGGGAGGTGGAGGCGGCAGGAGGCCATCGCGCTGGCGATCGTCCTGCTCATCGTCGTGGGATTGCCCGCCGCCACCCTGGGTTATCAGTTCGGCCTGCGTCCGCTGCTGAGCGCGAACGTTCAGGAGGTGGAGATCGTCGGTCGCCTCCCCGAGCGCGGGGGATGGTCGGTGGAGACGGTGCGGGTGCAGGTGGGCAAGCCCGTGCGCCTGATCCTCACCAGCGACGATGTGGTCCATGGGTTCGCCATCGGCAAGATGGGGGTGGACGCCGGTTGGGTCTATCCGGGACAGCCCAAGGTTGTGGAATTCACCCCGCAGCGGGCCGGACGATATACCTTCTATTGCACCACCTGGTGTGCCGAGGGGCATTGGCGCATGCGCGGCACCCTGGAGGTGTACGATCCCCAAGACCCTTCCGCCGTGAATGAGCCCGTCGATCCCCCTCAAACCGACTGGCAGGCCGAGGGAATCGATCTCGACGCGCCTCACCTGGCGGAGATCTTCCCCGCAAAGCGCCCCTCCGCAGCACGTGGGGCCGCCATCTGGCAGAGGACGCCCGAACTGCCCACCCCCGACCAGGTGCTGGCCCGGCTGGACCTGCGCCGACAAAGCCCCGCTCAGGTGTTCGAGATGCTCCAGGAGGATCGCGTCCCGGACCTTGCGCTGGCGCCCTTGGGCCGGATGCCCGAGGGGGATCTGTGGGACGTGGTCGCCTTCCTCTGGCGTGAGGGCACCGCCGCGGAGAGCGTGGAGCTGGGTCGCGAACTGTACCAGACCAACTGCGCCGCCTGTCATGGCGAGAACGGGGACGGACAGGGGCCCGCGGCAGCGTCGTTGCTCTCGTCCTCCATGGAGCGCGACCTGCAAGGGAAGCATGGGCCGCAATCGCCGGCCGACTTCACGGACGCCCGCTCTATGGCCGGCGGCACCGGCATGATCTACTACGGCAAGCTGGTGCGGGGCGGTATGGGCACGGGCATGCCCTACTGGGGGACGATCTTCACCGAACAGGAGCTGTGGGCGCTGGTAGACTACCTGTGGACGTTCCCGTTTGACCTATCCACCCAGGAGCGTTAACTCGCGACCCGGCGACCGGGCCGTTCGATTCCAGGGGAGGGTGTAAGGGGATCTCCCCTCCACGGAAATTTCACCCTTCCGGCCTTCAGCCTCCCTCGACCCTTCCCGAAGGACCCAGGTCGAGGCCGGGCAGGTCGAGGCAGGAGAAGAGCTTTTTCCGGAGGGGCTCCGCATAGCAGAAGCAACGGCATTTCTCAGACACGCCCGTAGGGTAGCGAAGGGCAATGCCCTCCGCCACCCCGACGTATAAATGACGAAGGGAAAGAAGCCGCATAATCACGCCGCAAAGGCGCTCGCCGCGGCCTCGATCGTCGCCTCGATCTCCTCATCGCCGTGCGCAACGGACATGAACCCGGCCTCGAACTGCGACGGCGCCAGGTACACGCCCCGCTCCAGCATGGCGTGGAAGAAGCGTGCATATCCCTCGGTATCGCTGCGCCGGGCCGCCGCATAGTCGGTCACAGGGCCCTCCTGGAAGAAGGCGCAGAACATGGTCCCCACCCGCGTCTGGTAGATGGGCACCTCGGCCCTCCGGGCGGCCTCGCCGATCCCCTGACACAGTTGATGCGTCTTGCGCTCCAACTCGTCCCACACGCCAGGACGACGCAGCTCCTCCAGCGTCGCAATGCCCGCCGCCATCGCCAACGGGTTGCCGCTGAGCGTGCCCGCCTGATACATCGGCCCCGCCGGGGCGACGGTCTGCATGATGTCGCGCTTGCCGCCGTAGGCCCCCACGGGCAACCCGCCCCCGATGACCTTGCCCAGGCAGGTCAGGTCCGGATCGATCCCGTATAGCGTCTGCGCGCCGCCGGGATGCACCCGGAAGCCGGTCATCACCTCATCGAAGATGAGCAACGCGCCGTGCCGGGTGCAGAGGTCCCGCAGGCCAGCCAGGAACCCATCCACGGGGGGCACCACCCCCATGTTCCCCGCCACGGGCTCGACGATGACGGCCGCGATGGATTCCGGATACTGGTCGAAGAGGGATGCGACGGCGCTCAGGTCGTTGTACGGAGCGACCAGCGTGTCCTGGGTGGCCCCCCTCGGCACACCGGGCGAGTCGGGTAGACCCAGCGTGGCCACGCCACTGCCGGCCTGCACCAGCAACATGTCCGCGTGGCCGTGGTAACACCCCTCGAACTTGATGATCTTGTCACGTCCGGTGAAAGCCCGGGCCAGGCGCAGCGCGCTCATCGTCGCCTCGGTGCCCGAGTTGACGAAGCGCACCATCTCGATCCCGGGCATCGCCTCCAGGATCAGCTCCGCCAAGCGTGTCTCCATCTCCGTGGGAGCCCCAAAGCTGGTGCCTCGTGCGGCCTGCCGCGTAACGGCCTCGACCACCCGGGGATGTGCATGTCCCAGGATGAGCGGCCCCCAGCTCAGCACGTAATCCACGTAGCGGTTCCCATCCACGTCCCAGACATAGGCTCCCTGGCCGCGCTCGATGAAGCGTGGGATCCCTCCCACGCCCCGAAACGCCCGTACCGGGCTATTGACGCCGCCGGGGATGACCTGCTGGGCCGATGCGAAAAGCTCTGCCGATCTGCTTGTATCCATCGGTCGTCCTACCCTCGATGATCCAACTGATTTGTCCCCCGGATTCCGAGATGATCTGCCATTCAGGCCACGCCGCTCACCGCCGGCTGTGCTCATGCACAAAGTCCACCAGCGCCCGAACGTTCTCCACCGGCGTCATCGGCAACACGCCGTGGCCCAGGTTGAAGATGTGACCCGGCCGACCCGCCGCCTGTTGCAACACTGACGCCGCGCGCCGCTCCAGCTCCGGCCGGGGCGCCAGCAACGCCACGGGGTCCAAATTCCCCTGAATGGCCACATCCTCCCCCAACCGCTGCCATGCCGCGCCCAGATCGATCCGCCAGTCCACGCCGATCACGTCGCCGCCCGCCTCCTTGATCAGCTCCAGCATCCCGGCCGTGCCCGTGCTGAAGTGAATGACCGGCGCGCCCTCCTGGCGCGCCACATCGATGGCGTGTCGCGAGTAGGGCAACACGTACTCCCGATAGTCCGCCGGGCTGAGCGCGCCCACCCAGCTATCGAACAGCTGCACCGCCTGGGCGCCCGCCCTGACCTGGGCCTGCAGGTATCGCCCCACCAGATCCGCCAGCTTCTCCATGAACTGATGCCAGGCGGCCGGATCGTCGTACATCATCCCCTTGGTCCGCGCATAATGGCGCGACGAGCCCCCCTCGATCGCGTAGCTCGCCAGCGTAAACGGGGCGCCCGAGAAGCCGATCAGGGGAGCGCGCCCCTCCAGCTCACGGCGGGCCAGGCGGATGGCCTCTAGCGTGAAATGCAAGTCCTCCTCGGGATCGGGCCGACGCAGCGCGCGCACATCCGCCGCACTGCGCACGGGGTTGTGGATCACGGGGCCGTCCCCTTTCACGAACGCCAGGTCCAGCCCCATCGCCTCCAGCGGAGGTAAGATATCCGCGAAGATGATGGCCGCATCCAGGTCGAACGCCCGAATGGGCTGCAACGTGACCTCCACGGCCAACTCGGGCGTCTTGATGATCTCCAGGATGCTGTAGCGTTCACGCAGCGCCCGATACTCCGACATGTAGCGGCCCGCCTGTCGCATCAGCCAGACGGGCGTGCAATCCACCGGTTCGCGCCGACAGGCGGCCAGGAAGCGCCAGGTCTTCATCGGGCTACTCCCGCAGCCACTTCGCCGCATCCTTGGCGAAGTAGGTCAGGATCATGTCCGCCCCGGCGCGTTTGATGGCCGTCAGCGCCTCCAGGGCAACCCGCCGCTCGTCCAGCCAGCCGTTGGCGGCCGCCGCCTTGATCATGCTGTACTCGCCGCTCACCTGATAGGCGGCGACGGGCAGATCAAAGCGCTCCCGGACGGCCCGAATGATATCGAGATAGGGCAGCGCGGGCTTCACCATCAGGATGTCGGCCCCCTCCACGACATCGAGGGCGCACTCCTTCAGCGCCTCGCGGGCGTTGGCCGGGTCCATCTGATACTGGCTGCGATCGCCGAAGGCCGGCGGACTCTCCGCGGCATCCCGGAAGGGGCCGTAGAAGCTGGAGGCATATTTGGCCGCGTAGCTCATGATGGGCACATGGGCAAAACCCGCCTCGTCCAGCGCCTGGCGGATGGCGCCCACCATGCCATCGAGCATCCCCGATGGCGCGATGATATCCGCGCCCGCCTCGGCGTGGACGACGGAGGCGCGGCCCAGCAGCTCCAGCGTGGGATCGTTCAGCAGGTAGCCCTCCGGCAGCGCGGCGACTCGCGTCTCGTCGCCGGGGCCGGGATTGATCAGGCCGCAATGCCCGTGGTCGGTGTACTCGCAGAAGCACATATCGGAGATGACGATCAGCTCGGGGACCGCTGCCTTGATCGCCCGGATGGCCTGTGGCACGATCCCATCCGGATCGTAGTTCTCGCTGCCGGTGGCGTCCTTACGAGCCGGGATGCCGAAGAGGATCACAGCCGGGATCCCCAGTCGGGCGATGGACTCTGCCTCGGCCGGCAGCCGATCCACGGACCACTGGTAGACGCCCGGCATGGAGGCCACGGGCTGTTGGATATCCCGCCCGTGGCGCACGAAGAGCGGATAGATGAAATCGTCCGGCGCCAGCGTCGTCTCACGCACCATGCGGCGCATGGCGGCGCTCAGACGCAGACGCCGCGGTCGAGCAGCAGGAAAGGAAGCGATTCTCGTCATGGCGATCTTTCCATATGTGCGTAGTATTGAACCAGGCTTTCGAGCAAGCCGTCCACCGTATATACCTGGGCCACGATGGCCGGGGACAACCCCAGCTCACGAGCCGTGGACGCGGTGATCGGGCCGATGCAGGCGATGACCACGTCGCTCAGGTAGGGAAGCGCATCTCGCCCCACCCGGGCCACGAAGTTGCGTACCGTGGACGAGCTGGTGAAGGTCACGACGTCGATCTGGCCGCGCGCAAGCATGGCGCGCACATCCGGCCCCTCCCGGGCGATGACGGTGCGATAAGCGGCCACCTCATCTACCTGAGCGCCGGCCTCCCGCAAGGCCTGAGGGAGCGCCGGCCGGGCGATATCCGCTCGCGCCAACAGGATCCGCTGCCCCCGGACGTCCCCCAACGCCTCCGCCAGCACCTCGGCGACATAGGCAGGCGGCACCACGGCCACCCGGCAGCCCAGGATCGATCGCACCGCCTCGGCCGTAGCCGGGCCGATCGCCGCGATGCGGGCGCCTCCGAAGTCCGTTCCCGCCAGCCCAAGGGCGGCCAGCCGCCCGGCCACTGCGGTCACGCCATTGGCGCTGGTGAGCACGATCCAATCGTACGCCCCATGCGCCGCGCGGGAGACCGCCCGATCCAGCTGCTCCAGATCCTCCGGCGGAGCGATGGCGATCACCGGATACTCGATGGGCTCGGCGCCCAGGGCGCGCAGCTTGGCGCTCAGCTCACCCGCCTGATGAGCCGCCCGCGTCACGACGACGCGGCGCCCCAGGAGAGGTTTGTCCATATTGAGCCGCATCTCCTTTACCACAGCGATGGCGCACAGAGGGTCCCTCAGGCGCCGTTCAGGATGCGCGCTGCCCCCTGCTCCATGGCCCGGCGCGCCAGATGCGCCCCCAATGAGGCCGCCTCCTGCATCGGCCCCTCCTCCACCACATCGATCACGCGCCGTCCATCCAGGCTGGCCACGCGCCCGCGCAGGGTCAACACCCCGGCGGCCGGGTCCGCCTCGGCATGGGCGGCGACGGGCACGGCGCAGCCGCCCCCCAACGCGGCGAGGAAGGCGCGCTCAGCCACCACCGCCGCCCGCGTGGACGGATCATCCAACGGGGAGATCAGAGCCCGCACCGCCTGGGCATCCGCCCGCACCTGCACGGCCAGAGCCCCCTGGCCGGGAGCGGGGAGCATGACGTCCAGGGGCAACACCTGGGTCGCCTTTTCCAACAGGCCCAGGCGGGCGAGGCCGGCCCGCGCCAGCACGACGGCGTCGTAGGGGCCATCGGGGGCCAACGCCTTACGCAAACGGGTGTCCACATTGCCGCGGAGATCGAGGATGCGAAGATCGGGGCGCCGGGCCAGCAGTTGAGCCGCCCGCCTCGGGCTGCTGGTACCCACCGCAGCCCCCGTCGGCAGGGCCTCCAGGGTGTACCCTTCCCGGCTCACCAACACGTCACGCGGGTCATCGCGCGCCAGGATGGCCGCCAGCGCCAGATCGTCGGCCATCTCGGTGGGAAGATCCTTCAGGCTGTGCACGGCCAAATGGATGGCCCCCGATCGCAGCGCCGCCTCCAGCTCCGCTGTGAACAGCCCCTTTCCTCCCACCAACGGAAGCGGCGTCTCCAACACCCGATCCCCCCGGGTGCTGAAGACCACGACCTCACACCGGAGATCCGGCCAGACCTCCTGCAGACAGCCGATGACGCGATCCGTCTGCCAGCGCGCCAGCGCGGAGCCGCGAGTGCCCGCTCGCAGATGGGAAAGCGGGGCTCCCTCTCCATTCCGAGGAGGACGAGAGGATTCCGAGCGCGAGGCGGATTCAGTTGAGCTCACACTCGCTCCTCTCAAGCTGCCCGTCGAGCCCGAACAGGTCGCGCAACACCTCGCTATAGCGATGCCCGCACCCGTTGCCCGCGTACGTCTTCAGGCGAACCGTCGGCTCGTGCAGGATCTTCTTGACGATGCTGCGTCCCATGGCGATGACCACTTTCCGCTCCGACTCGCTCAGGTCGGGCAGCCGGCGCAGCGTCTTCTCCAGCTCCGCCTCGGCAATGGCCTCCGCCTTCGATCGCAATTCCTTGAGCGTGGGGACGACATCCTGGGCACGCAGCCAGGCCAGATAGTCCTCGGCCTCCTCGGCCACGATCGCCTCAACCTTGGGAACCTCGCGGCGGCGCTCGTTCAGGTTCGCGTCCACCGTGGCCCGAAGATCGTCGATGTCGTAACGGTAGACGTGCGGGATGTCCCCCACCTCCGGCTCCACATCACGGGGAACGGCGATATCAATGAAGAAGAGAGGACGTCCTTCACGGGCCGACATGGCCTGTCGTACGCCCTCCGCATGGATAATGGTATGAGGCGCGCCGGTGGAGGTCAGGATGATGTCGGCCCAAACCAGGCCCTCGCCGATCTGCTCCCAGGCCATCGCCTTGCCACCAAATTGGCGGGCCAGGGAATCGGCCCGCCTGTACGTACGGCTGATGACTCGAAACTCGGAAGCGCCGGCGGCGACCAGGCTGCGGGCAGCGAGCTGGGCCATCTCTCCCGCGCCGACCAGGAGGACTCGCCGTCCCTTTACCCCTCCCAGGACGCGTGAGGCCAACGCAACCGCTGCATGGCTCACGGTGGTAGCATGACGGCCGATAGCCGTCTCCGTGCGGGCGCGCTTTCCAGTGTGAATGGCCTGACGGAAAAGGGCCGACAGGATAGGCCCCACCGTTCCCGCAGCCATGGCGACCTCGTAAGCATCCGTGACCTGTCCCAGGATCTGAGGCTCTCCCAGAACCATCGAATCGAGCCCGGCCGCCACCCGCAGCAGGTGCCTCACCGCCTCTTCCGTTTCCAGCCGATACAGGTAAGGGCTGAGGAATGTCCGAGAGAAGCCGCCCACGTCGGCGAGGAATGCTTCAATCCGACACATGATGTCCGGGTCATCCTCATCCACGGCCGCGTAGACCTCGAGTCGGTTGCAGGTGGACAGGATCACCCCCTCGCCCATTCTCCTCGGCCGGCCGTTGCGAGCCCCCTTAGGCGCTCGCACAATCGTGCGCAGATATCCCAGGGCCTCACAAAGCGCCTCTCCTCTCAACGCGGCTCGTTCACGGAGTTGGACAGGAGCAGTCGTGTGATTCATGCCTACCAGCACGATGCGCATGGGTCATCCTCGCGATTCCGCCATGTAATTTGGGTCCCCCGGGAAAATCAGGTAACGCTGCGCGGAGCCGTGGCCACGGGGAAGAGACGCCCATTCCGAGATCGGAGGTTGGCCTCCCCCATGTCCCACATCTCAGCGTGGCGCTACCGGAAAGCCAAAGCATAGCTCCTCTGGACGCAACAACGCCTGGCCATGTATCGACGAGGTGAGATCGATAACGCCCAGTTGAGGTTCGGGCAAGCCAGGCGACCAACGGCGACGCATCGAGAAGCCCCAATACCTCCAAAATCTACAAAACCTACAATAAGTATACACGGACTCCATCGAGTGTCAAATTGACGAGGCGACAAGGGAAACCGGCGAAGCGAACAGCTCTTTCAGAGCGTGTCTGAAAATTAGAGGGAGGTGTGGAGGGGGCCTCCCCTCCACGGAAACCCCACTTTTCCGGCCTGCACCTGCCTCTCTCGGCCCTCTCCGCAGGACCCAGGCCGAGGCCGGGCAGGTCGAAGGCGGGAAAAGGGCTTTTTCCAGAGGGGCTCCCCGCAGCAGAAGCACCCGCACTTCTCAGACACGCCCTCAGAGAGACGGCTGGCCTTCCCCAGGCCGCCTCAGAATGCGAGCCACACATCCATCCCTCCAACGGACGCCGACAGGGAAAGGCCAGTCGTCCCCACCCATGCGCGCCTCCTTCACCCACGGAGAGGCACCGGATGGAAGCCAAAGGGAATCTGGACGGGCAGACATCCCTTCCAGCACTCCCACAGACGCACCACCTCGCCGATGAGGATGACCGCCGGCGGACGGATATCGAGCGCAGCCGCCCGCACGGCGATATCCGCCAGGGTGCCGGTGACCACGCGCTCGCCTGGGCAGGTCCCGCGCTCGATGACGGCCACCGGCGTGTCCGGCGATCGTCCCTGCTGAGTCAGCCGGGCAACGATATGCGGGAGCCGCCTCACGCCCATGAGGACGACCAGGGTGTCCACCCGCGCCAGGGCAGCCCAATCCTGATCGTCCTGCCCGTCCGCGCGATGCCCGGTGATCACGGCAAAGGAGCCCGCCACCCCGCGGTGGGTCACGGGAATGCCCATCCGGGCGGGAACGCCCGTGGCGCTGCTCACGCCGGGCACCACCTCCCACGGGACGCCGGCGGCGGCGCACGCGGCCACCTCCTCGCCGCCGCGCCCGAACACGAATGGGTCGCCCCCTTTGAGGCGGACGACGGTATACCCAGCCCGGGCCCGGTCTATCATCAGCGCGTGGATCTCCTCCTGGGACATCGTATGAGCCCCCGGCGCCTTGCCCGCGAAGATCCGCTCGGCCTCCGGAGGCACCTCGTCCAGCAGCGCCTCGCTGACCAGGCGATCGTAGATGACCACATCCGCCTCGCGCAGGCACCGCAACCCACGCACGGTGATCAGCTCCGGATCACCCGGCCCCGCTCCCACCAGGAAGACCTTCCCCATCCCTGCCATGCGGCTCCTCACCCCTTTCCCCGCTTCAGACTATGCACCATCTGCCCCCTCGCCTGACGCGTCCATTCCGACGGAACGGAGGCGCACATCCCGGGGATGAAACCCGACGATCTCCTCCACGCGCCGCCACGCCGCCTCCTCATCACCACGACGCAGTAGATCAAACACGTCGGAGTCCACCAGCTGATACCATACCCGGCGTCGCTCCCCGGGGTCCGGATATCGCGCCGTCACCTGCGCCCGCAACGCCCCAGCCATCTCCAGGAAACGGGCATACTCCCAGCCCAAGACGCCCTCCAACCACTGGCGCAATCTGGCGGCCAGCGCGGGCGCCCGACCGCCGGTGGAAACGGCCACGATGAGATCCCCTCGTCGGACGACGGAGGGCATGATGAAATCACAGTGTGATGGATCGTCCACGACGTTGACGAGGACGCCCCGCCGGGTGGCCTCCTGCCAGACCCGGCGGTTCACGGATCGCTCGCCGGCGGCGGCGATGGCCAGAAAGGCCCCCACCAGATCGCCAGGCCGATATGTGCGCTCCGTCCAGGCGATCCGCTCCTCCGCCACAAGCGCCCGTAGGCCGGGCGTCAGGCGTGGGGAGATCACCACCACCTCCGCCTCCGCCTCCAACAGCGAGTTGACTTTCCTCTCCGCCACGGGGCCGCCGCCGACGACCACACAGCGGCGGCCCCGCAGGTCGAGATACACCGGATAGTAGCCCATCGTCCCCTCAGAGGCCCTCCCGGTCCCCATATCCGTTTCCTCGCGCCCGCACGCCGGCCGTTTCCGAAGCGGGAACGCTTTCGTGCTGATGCCCCAACAACGCCTCCAGCTCGTGTTCAAAGCCGCCGGTCTCCAGCGGGCAGTGGATACCGCACTCCTTGGGAGCGTCCTTCTCCCACCACCAGCGTCCGGCGCGAGGGTCCTCCCCGGGCTGGGTCGGCCGGGTGCAGGGAGCGCAGCCGATGCTGGTGTACCCTCGATCATACAGCTTATGATAGGGGACATCGTTGGCCCGGATGTAATCCCACACCTCCTCGTGCGTCCAGTCGGCCAGCGGATTGATCTTGGCCAGGCCGCCGTGGTCGTGATCGATCTCGATCTTGCGGATGTTGGCCCGGCTGGCCCACTGGCCCCGTCGCAAGCCGGTGATCCACGCGTCCAACCCGCTCAGCACCCGTCGGATGGGCTCGACCTTCCGGAGCTTGCAGCACAAAAGGCGCGCCTCCACCGACTTGTAGAAAAGATTCGGGCCAAACCGCCGGGCCATGGCCTCGATCGAGGCGGCATCAGGGAAGTAGACCTCCACCTCGATGCCGTACCGATCTCGGACCTCCTCGATGATGTCATAGGTCTCCTGAGGCAACCGCCCTGTATCGACGGTAAAGACCCGCACCTCCGGGTTGATCCGCCAGGCCATGTCCAGGATCACCATCCCTTCCGCCTGAAAGCTGGTGCACACCGCGATATGCGGATGCCAGCGCTCCAGAGCCCACTCGATAACTACCTCGGGTGGCTCCGGGTCGAATTGGACGGCCAGTTCACCCGCCTCGAACTCATCCAACAGCCCACGCTCCTCGTACATGGTTCGTGATCCTCCTATCCCCATACATGACTTCATGACTGTGCCGCCGCCGAAAGGCGGACTCCTCCCCATATCAGGCGGAGGCGGCCGGGACCTCGGCCCCTCCGACGCCGATCGCGATGAGCTCCTCGTCCGTGTGACGGGCGAAGAACTCCTGAATGGACTCGCCGTCCCGCCGCCCGGTGAGATAGCTCCGAATCAAACGCTCCACATAGAGGTGGACTTGGTCGGCTGGAACCCGGCGGATGATGGGACGCCCGATGGCGGCATTCCGCCCCAGCCCCCCTCGCAGGTAGATGTCATAGGCCTCGATGGTCGCCCTGCCGCCGCCGCGCTGACGCGCGGTCGTGCCCTGAAGCCCGATATCGCCCACCCAGTGGTGTGCGCAGGCGTGGGGGCACCCGTCCACGCACAGGCTCAGGTTCAACCCCCGCACGGCCTCCGCCCCCAAAGCCCGTTCCAGGTGCTGGATCATACGCTGCAACGTCCCCTTGGAATCCCCCAAAGCGTAATTGCAGTGAGGGTTCCCGGTGCATGCGACGCTATTGGCCCACAGCGGGGAGGCCTTCGTCGTAAATCCCAGCGCCTCCATCTCATCCAGCACGCGCGCGAGCTCCCACTCCGGGACATGGGTGATGATGAAGTTCTGCTGCCGGGTGATCCGGAAGTCCCCCCCGAAGCGGCTCAGGATCTCAGCGATGGCGATCATCTGCTCCCCCGTCATCCTGCCCGACCCGACGGGAAAGCCGATGAAGTAGCGCCCCGGCTGCTTCTGTCGATGAACGCCCATGTGGTTGGCAGCGCCGCGCGGGCGCGGCTCCTCCGGCAGATCCTCCAGCTTGCGGCCCAGCCGCTTCTCGATGAGCGCCCGAAAGGCCTCCGGGCCGTAGTCATCCATCATGAACTTGATCCGGGCCTTGACGCGGCTGACGCGATAGCGCGTCTGGCTGCTCCACTCGTCGATGACGGCGCGCAACACGGGGATCACGTCATCGGGCTCGATGAACACCCCCAGGGATCTGGCAAGTCGTGGGGTGGAAGCCAACCCGCCTCCCACCCACAGGGAGAACCCGATTCGACCATCCTTCTGGACGGCGATCAGGGCCTGATCATGGATTTCGGGCGCGTTGCACCAGTCCGGGCAGGCGCTGATGGTGATCTTGTGCTTGCGCGGCAGGTTGGAATACTCCGGTATCTCGTCGAAGAGGCGCGAGGCCCGAACCAGCAACGGGGTGGGGTCGAACAGCTCATCGGGATCCAATCCGGCCACCGGGCACCCGGTGACGTTGCGAACCGTGTCGCCACATCCCCCTTTCGTCGTCAGACCCAGCGCCTGCACGCGATCGAAAGCCTTGGGAAGGGCGGGAAGCCGCAGCCAGTGGATCTGGACGTTCTGCCGCGTGGTCAGCTCCACCTCGTTCCGACCGAACTCCACCGAGAGCTCTCCGATTCCACGCAGCTGCCGGGGCAGCAGAATGCCGCCAGGGGCCTTGATCCGCATGCAGAAATTCCCGATCTTCGGCTTGTCATGGAAGATCCCCCACCAATGCATGCGCACGATATCTTCCTCTGGGATCTCCTCGTACCCGCAGGAGATGAGCTCGGGTAACTCCTCCAGGATCTGCTCGGGGCTCTTCTCCTGCTTCAACCGCTCAATGCAGTTCCGCTTCAAAACCAGGTCCCAGGTAGGGTCCTTCTGAGAACGCTTAACCACCATCGATAACCTCCTCTTCCGCTTTGCCAAAAAACAAAGGGCGAGGCCCTCACGTGAGGGTCTCGCCCAGGATGACATCGGACACGACAGGACACGACACACCGCCGGCGCGCAACCCTGGCGGGCGCCCAACCCACTCCGCCCCTCACATGGGGAGCCGATCATGAACTGGCCAATGGCCAGCGCATATCCGCTCGTCAACGATCGCGCGGGGGTAACAGGACTTGCCCCCGTCGCTGCCCTTGCGATTCGCGCCAACGATGGTCGCGAGACGAGGTGCCTATTGCCCCCGCCTCATACAGATGCAACGCGTAGAGAAACGAGCCATCTACCTCACCTCCGCCGAATACAAAAAAGCCTGGGAGCAGTCCCAGGCTTCCGTATCATACGTACCTTCACCCTGCCCCCGAGATGGTATCACCATACTCGCAGGGGCACCTACATCGGGTCGGTATCGGTTTTATCCCATACGCATCACCTGTCTACCGGCCGCGATGCTTGATGCCCCCGCCGGCGACAGGTACACATCCATACAAAAGCTCGTCCCGACCTCCACTCAAATGCATTCAAATGCATCTCGTTGCACCTTTCGCTCAGACCTCGCATTGCTCCGCATTATATGCATTTCCACTGGCATGTCAAATGCTGAGCGAAACCCGCCGCAGCCGCAGGCTGTTGCTCACCACGGTGATGCTGCTGAACGCCATGGCGAAAGCGGCCAGCATCGGATGAAGCGCCCGCAGCATCATGGGCAACGCGGTGAAGGGATACAGCACCCCGGCGGCCACGGGGATCAAGATGACGTTGTAGAAGAAGGCCCAGAACAGGTTCTCCTTGATGATCCGCATCGTCGCCCGGCTCAGAGCGATCGCCTGGGGCACGGAGCGCAGGTCGCCCCGCATCAGGGTGACATCCGCCGCCTCCATGGCGACATCGGTCCCGGTGCCGATGGCGAATCCCACATCCGCCTGGGCCAGCGCCGGCGCGTCGTTGATGCCATCCCCCACCATCCCCACCAGCCCAACGCCCTCCTCCTGCAATCGCCTGACCTCGGCCGCCTTGTCGCCCGGGAGGACCTCCGCCAGCACCCGGTCAACCCCCACCTCACGGGCGATCGCCTCCGCCGTCTCTCGGTTGTCGCCCGTCATCATGACGACCTGAAGCCCCAACCGGCGCATCTCCGCCACCGCCTCCCGGGACCCCGGCTTGACCGTGTCGGCGACGGCGATGATCCCCACGACCTCGCCATCCACCGCCACCCACATGGCCGTCTTGGCCTCAGCGTGCAATCGCCGGGCCACCCCCTCCAGGCCATCCAGATGCACGGAGCGCCCGGCCATCAGCGCGGGGGTTCCCACGAGAACCTGGTGCCCCTCCACCTGGGCGATGATCCCCTGGCCGGAGATCGCCTCGAACCGATCCGGCTGCGCCAGCGGGAGGCCGCGAGCCTGAGCCGCCCGGACGATGGCCTCGCCCAACGGGTGCTCACTGCCCCGCTCGGCCGAGGCCGCCAGGCGCAAGATCTCCGACTCACGATCGCCGCCCCCGGACCGCCCATCGATCACGATGACGTCCGTCACCTCCGGCTCCCCCCGGGTGATGGTGCCGGTCTTGTCCAGGACGATCACCTTCAGGGCGTGAGCCCGCTCCAGGGCCTCGCTGCTCTTGAACAGGATCCCTTGCTCGGCCCCCCTGCCCGTCCCCACCATGATGGCCGTCGGCGTGGCCAGGCCCAGGGCGCACGGGCAGGCGATCACCAGGACGGCGACCATGCGGATCATCGCCGGCGTGAATCCCACGCCCACGCCGAACCACCACACCAGCAGGGTGACGAGGGCGATGGCGATCACCACCGGGACGAAGACGCCCGCTACCCGATCGGCCAGACGCTGGATGGGCGCTTTGCTCCCCTGCGCCTCCTGCACCAGCCGGATGATTTGGGCCAATGCCGTCTCGGCGCCGACCCGGGTGGCCTCGAATTTCAGCATCCCCTGTTTGTTCAGCGTGGCGCCGATCACCTCATCGCCCGGGCCTTTCTCCACCGGCATGCTCTCGCCGGTGAGCATGCTCTCGTCCACCGCCGAGTGCCCCTCGATGACGATGCCGTCCACCGGGATCTTCTCGCCAGGGCGCACGATGACCACGTCCCCTACCTGCACCTGCTCGATGGGGATGTCCACCTCGACGCCATCCCGCACCACCCGCGCCGTCTTGGCCCGTAACCCCATCAGCCTCTTGATGGCCGCGCTGGTCTGACCCTTGGCGCGAGCCTCCAGCAGCTTCCCCAGCTTGATGAGGGTGATGATGACCGCCGCCGTCTCGTAGTAGACGTGTTCGCCTAGGGCAGAGGAGCCCAGCGTGAGCGCGATGGTGACGGGCAGGCTGTAGAAGTAGGCGGCGGAGGACCCCATGGCCACCAACACATCCATGTTGGCCGACCCATTGCGCAGCGCCTTCCAGCCGCCCACGTAGTAGTCCCAGCCGACGTAGAACTGCACCGGCGTGGCCAGGGCCAGCATCAACCAGTTCACCCAGGGCGCATGCGCCCACGTCCCCAGCAAACCCAGGTCCCGGGCCATGCTGAGCAGGAACAGCGGCAGGGAGAAGGCCACGCCCACCCAGAACTTGCGCGTCTGATCCCGGATCTCCGCCTCTCGGGCGGCCTGCTCCGCATCCTCCAACTGGCCGGCGGGCGCCTCGACGACGCCATAGCCCGCCCGCTCAACGGCCGCCACCAGGTCGGAGCGGGACGCCAGGCCCGGGACGTATTCGACCGTCGCCTTCTCCGTAGCGAAGTTCACGGCCACATCGACCACGCCCGGCAGCTTCCGCAGGGTCCGCTCGACGGTCGCCGCGCAGTTGGCACACGTCATGCCGGTGATGGGCAGCTCGACCCGGGCTGTGGGTACGTCATATCCCACGTCCTTGATCCTGCGGATGATCGCGTCCTCGCCCACCGCCGACGGATCGAAAACGACCGTCGCCCGCTCCGTCGCATAGTTGACATGGGCATCAAGCACACCCGTCAGCTTCTTCAGGTTGCGCTCGATGGTGCCCGCGCAGTTGGCACAGTGCATCCCCGCGACGGGCAGGGTCACCCGCTTCTCCGCCATACTCCCTTCCGAATCAATCCTCGGGAGGATAGTTGATCTCCTCCAACAGGGTGCGGATCCGCTCCCAGCTGGCGGGAGGCTCGTTCCACTCCACCGTCACCATCTTGGTGGCCTCGTCCGCCTTCACGGAGACGACGCCCTCCAGCTCGCCCACCTCCCGTTGGATCGTCATCACGCAATGTCCGCAACTGATGTTAGGAACTCGAAACGTCTTGCTCGGCATCATCCTCTCCTCAGAACGCGTCTGAAAATTTACCGGCGAGATGTCTGAGGGGTCTCCCTCAACGACCAGCTCCACAGGGGGGCAGCCTCGATATCCTCCTTTTCATGCCCTTCTTGGTGTCTTCGTGGCTTCGTGGTGTGTTTTTCAGACACATTCTCATGCGAATACACGTTGGGGGTATCCACCCCGTAGTGTAGCGCAATGGATATCCGCGGTCAAAAAATTCGACGACAGCGTGTGGCTGTGAGATGCAGGAAGACACGCCGCCGGTACGCTTTCCGATACATCCCAGGAAAGCAAAAGGCCCGCACATGCGAATGCAGGCCTCGAAATACCTAATGTGAGCCGGCGAGCACACGGGCTTCCCTATCCCTCCCCTTTATCCCCCGCCCGACGCAATCGAGCGCCATCACAACCCCGTCGCTCCTCCGATGGCGCATCTCCCGTCTGCGAGTCACACACATCGCACTTCGCCGGCAACAACACATGGAACGTGCTCCCCTGCCCGGGCCCCGCGCTGTGCGCCCAGATCCGCCCTCCCATGCGCTGAATCGCCCGCTGAGCGATCGTCAACCCCAACCCCGTGCCCGGGGCCTCCGTCTCGTGGAAGCGGGAGAACATATCGAAGAGCTGAGCGCACTGTTCGGGTGCGAACCCCAGCCCGTTATCCTGCACCCACACATGGACCATCTCCCCTTCCTGCCGGCCGTCGATGACGATATGCGGAGCATCGTTCTCACGCCCGGCGTACTTGATGGCGTTGTCGATCAAATTCGCGAACACCTGCTCCACCCAGGTCGTATGGCCGCACACGAACGGCAGATCGGAGCCCACCTCCACCTGCACATTGCGCTCGATCAGCACCTCATTAAAGCGCCGGAGGACCGCCCGGAGGATGCAGTTCAGATCGACCCGTTCGGCCGGCCCGGACAGGCGACTCGCCCGGGCCAGCATGAGCAGATCATCGATGATGGTGGCCATCTGATCCGCCCCCTCCTGGATGCGCTGGGTCAGCTCCCGCCCCTCCGGGCCCAGCTGCTCCCCGTACATCATGCTCAACGCCTCGGCATACCCTCGCACGGTGGTAAGCGGAGTCTTCAGATCGTGGGTGACCGAGTAGGAGAAGGCGTCCAACTCCTGATTGCGGGCCTGCAATTCATCGAACAGCCTGGCCTTGGCGATGGCCACCGCCGCCTGGTTGGCGAAGACCTCCAGCGTCTGGATGGCGCTCATGCTGGGGATCAGCCCATCCTCGGGGTCATCCACGGAGAGGATCCCGATGAGTTCGCCGTCATAATACATGGGGATCAGGAGCATATCATCCGGATGCCAGTACCCTTCCCCGCGTTCCGGCAGGTTCGGGCGATAGATACGGGATCCCATAGACAGCTTCCCCCAGTCCACCTGATCGTGTCGAATCAGATAGGAGCGGCTGACCCGGAACTTCTCCTGCATCAGGTCGGCGAACTCCGACCAGGGGATCTGCTGCCCGGACAGCTTTTCTACCGCCTCGGGAGGGGCCACGATGGCCATGACGTCAAACATATCGTTCTGGCGCACGTTGATCACGGCCATCCGGAACCCTAACGCATCGACGACGCCACGGGCGATCGCCTCCAATACATCGGTGAGGGCCACGCTGCGATGCACCGCCTCGCACGCGGTGGCCACCCCCTCCCAACGGCGCGCCTCCTTCTGCAAGCGAGCGAGAAGGTGATCGTTCCGCACCACGATGGCCACCTGTTGGGCGATGGCCTCCAAAACCTGCATGTCCTCAGCGGTGATGGGGGAGGCAGCATCGCGGGTCACGCAGATCACGCCGTGCACCTTCTCCGAATCGAGGATGGGCACATAAGCCCGGCTCCCCAAAGGGGCGGGGTGTATGGCGGCTTCCACCTCCGAGGGGGCAGACGCACCATTGGAGAGCAAAATCAGGGATTGTCTTTCCGCGACCGCCGCCACTGCCGGGATCTGGGACGGGGAGGACACGGACAGCCGCAGATCCCGCACCCGACTCAGGGCGATCGCTCCAGCCCCAGCCCGACCCTCCAGGACCTGGGAGTTCTTACCGAGCAATCCGATCCAGCAGGACTCAAAGCCGAGATACTCCACAAGGATGCTGGCCACATTTCTCAGGACGTCGTCGAGGTCACGTAACTGGTTCGTCTCCGAGATCACCCGAAGCACAGCCGCCAGATGTCGGTCAGAACAATTCACTTGTGCGATCCCCCCCGTTGCAAGGCATGCTCGCGTGGATGCCAGCATTCCAGAAGGGCAAGAACGCTATGCCCTTTCAGATGTTCGCTTGTGTCCTGTGGACGTTCGGCCTGGTAGTGTCAAGCTATGCGATGTCGCCGTGGGGCTAGAAACAAAGGCGAAGCCAGGATGTCAACAGACATGCGAATGTACGACATCACGAAGTTCGAGACGTTTTCACTTCGGGGCAATCCCCCCTGGGGCACCATCCAAGCTCCTCCCTGAGGAGACGCCCGAGAAGCGGGGCACAAGAGCCCAGACATCCCAGTATGCCCTCCCCGGAGAGGAACACGAATTCCAGAGCGATCCGGCAACGGGGATACGCCGGCGAACCCGTTGAGAAGCGCCCACCTCACGGGCGGGCCGATCCCCGCCGATCCCTGCCAGACGTGACAATAATAACGCAAGTCCACCTGCAAGACAAGTAAGCACCCACAGGATGCAGATCACTTTGTGTCTCATGCGAGGCGGGCTCAATCCCCACAGATAAGCCAACAGCCCCCCAGGATACGGCAACCCCGGGGGGCTGTCAAGAAACGCGCGCGATGACCCCCTATAGGTTTCGTCGAGCTCCCGCCCAGAAGGCCGGTCACGCCACCTGAGGTGCGGGCTCCTCGCGGGCGCGATACCAATCCTCGCGCGTGAGCGGGAGGCCAGAGCGCCCATCCTCGTCCGGCTTGACCAGCAGCGCCTGATAGACGTTCAGCCGCCCCACGGTGAACCCGTGAGCGGAGCCGGACATGAAGAGACGCCAGACGCGATAGGTCGGCTCGTCCACGAACTGCAACGCCTCCTGGTGATGAGCCTCCAACCGACGCACCCAATGCCGCAACGTGAGCGCGTAATGTTCGCGCAGGCTCTCCACATCCCGGACCTCAAACCCGCACTCCTCCGCCACCCGCAACGTCGTGCTGATGGGCACCAACTCGCCATCAGGGAATACATACGTGTCGGAGAAAGTGGGCCCCTTGGGGGGAGGATCCGTCAGGCGTTTGGCGATGCCGTGGTTCAGAAAGACGCCACGGGGCCGCAACAAGCGCCGGGCCTGGGCGAAATAGGTGGGCAGCAGTGCCTCGCCCACATGCTCGAACATCCCCACGCTCACCAGCGCGTCGTATGCCTCCGGCTCATCCACCTCCCGGTAATCACGCACCAGCACCCGGCATCGATCGGCAAGCCCGGCCTCGGCGATACGCTGATTGGCCAGATCCGCCTGCGGCTGACTGAGGGTGATGCCGGTGGCGTCCACGCCGTAGTGTTGGGCAGCGTGGATCACCAGCCCTCCCCAACCACATCCGATGTCCAACAGACGCTGGCCCGGCTGCAATCGCAACTTGCGACAGATGTAGTCCAGCTTGCGCTCCTGGGCCGTGTCCAGATCCTCATCGGGCGTATGGAAGTAGGCACACGAGTACACCATGCGCCGGTCCAGCCAGAGCGCGTAGAAATCGTTGGAGACATCGTAGTGATACGTGACGGCCTGACGATCACGCTCGATGGAGTGGCGTTTCCCGCGCAGCCGGGCGGGGCCGCGCCGCCCGACCCGGCGACCATCGCCGGACGGCAGGCGCAACAGGTCACGCGCTGCGCGCACCTTCTTCGTCCAATCGTCCAGGTTCTGGGTCAAGGCGTCCGCCACGCCGAACAGCGCCTCGATGTCCCCTTCGATGTCGAAGTCGTCGTACAGGTACGCCTCGGCCAGCCCCAGCTCCGTGCCAGGCCAAAGCATCGCCCGCAGCGCGCCCGGATGCTTCAGGACGATCGTGACGGGACGCGGTGCATCATCAGGCCAGTAGGAGCCGTCCCACAGCCGGACGGCTACCGTCCGGGCCGCCGCGTCCCCCAACAGGTCATCCAACAATCGCCGCGTCACGCGAAGAGCCGTATCGGATTGCGCACTTCTGGACGTCATGATAGCCTCCTTTGCCCTTCTGACGTCGATCTCAGCCCGGTCACGGTCGCACCGAGCACCTTACCTCATCACGCCACCGTGGCGTGCCCTTCGCACACGCAAAACCCGGCCCCGTCTGGTGCAACGTCGTCGCCGATGCTATTCGGTTATCCGCTCCCTCCCTGTGCCCACAGGATACCTCCCTTCCATTGTAACACAACGAGGGCATCTCGTCACCGCCTTTCTCGGCGGGGTAATGGCAGAAATTCCGCGAGGCCTATCGCAAGCCCACAGAGAGAGGTGCGGAGGGGACCTCCTCTCCACAGAGACCCCGTTTTTCCGGCCTGCACCCACCTCTCTCAGCCCCTTCGGAGGGCCCGTGCCGATCCCAGCCCCCATCGGCCGGGGATCATTAGGCCAAGGGACGAGGTCGGCGGCCGGGCCGATGATCCTCCGATGTATGTCCTATATGGCATATCGCATTGACAAGGATGGAAGGGGTAAGGTATAATACAGGCGCCACTTCCTGGGGCGTTCCTTAGATGGGTTCCACCCCCTCTCGCACAACAGGCGCCTCGGAATATCAATCTCTCTTTACCCAGATCAGGTTTCAGGATTTACCATGCCCAAGGATTTGCGAACGCCATGACGCCCTCGATACACACAGATCCCGACACAATTTTGGAGATCCACAACCTCAAAACGTACTTCTTCCTCGATAGAGGTACGGTCAGAGCGGTCGACGGGGTGGATCTGTCGCTGAAGCGAAAGACGACTTTAGGGTTGGTTGGGGAGAGCGGGTGTGGGAAGAGCGTGACGGCCATGTCCATTATGCGGCTGATCCAGTCCCCTCCCGGTAGAATCGTTGACGGCGAGATCCTCCTCCGACGCAACGGCGGCCAGCGCATCGTGGACCTGGCCTCGCTGGATCCCCGTGGAGCCGAGATACGAAGCATCCGAGGCGCCGAGATCGCGATGGTCTTCCAGGAACCCATGACCTCCCTGAACCCCCTGTACACGATTGGATCCCAAATCGCCGAGGCGGTGCAACTACATCAGAAAGTGAGCCACAGGGAAGCCATGGAGCGGGCCCTGGAGATGCTGCATAAGGTCCAGATCGCCGACCCGGAGCGGCGGTTGCACGAGTATCCCCACCAGATGAGCGGCGGTATGCGCCAACGGGTCATGATCGCCCTGGCCCTCTCCTGTAATCCCTCCATTCTCATCGCCGATGAGCCCACCACCGCGCTGGACGTCACCGTCCAGGCGCAGATCCTGGATCTCATGCGTGAGCTTCAGGAGGACTTCGATTCATCGATCATCATGATCACCCATAACCTGGGCGTGGTCTCCCAGATGGCCGACTATGTGGCGGTCATGTACCTGGGAAAGATCGTGGAGTACTCGGACGTGCGGGAGGTCTTCCATAACCCTCTGCACCCCTACACATCCGGGCTTCTGAAGTCCATTCCCGTGTTCGGGAGGAAGCGCAAACTGATCCCCATCAAGGGGATCGTCCCCTCCCCCACGGAGGTGATCCCGGGGTGCTCCTTTGCACCCCGCTGTCCGCAGGCGATGCCCATCTGCTCCGAGGAGCATCCCACTTTGAAGGAGGTGCAGCCGGGGCATCTGGCCTCCTGCTGGCTTTACGAATGATTTGGATCGCCCTCGGGCGTCCGACGATCACCGATCACAGGCGAAGCGATCCATCTGCAGGCTCATAGAGATCATCAAGAAGAGCTCCCCACGCAGCAAAGAGGGGCACAGGCGCACCTGAAAGAAGGATCGAAAGGCGAATCCATTACTCTCCCGGGGGGAGCATCGAACGGAAAGGGGGGATCGTTATGTGAGGGTCCAACGAAGCGCCAGATGTCATTTAGGGGAAACGCGTTTTCAGGAAACGATCCGGCCGCTCACTTCCTCGCGTCGGCACTCCACGGTCGGCATCGTTTCCGGAGGCGAGCATTCGAAGCCACTACGCTCGAGCAAAGGAGAGAAAACATGAAATCCTTTCGGATCGCTCTGAACCTCTTGGTGATCCTGTCGTTCGTGTTGGTGGCCTGCCAGCCATCGGCACCCGCCCCAACACCCGCTCCAGCGGAGGAGAAGCCGGCCGAGGCGGCGACACCAACGAAGGAAGCGCCCGCTGAGGAGGCGCCCGCCGTCGAGCTGCAGGGTCCGGTCCCCTATCCGGAAGGCAAGCCCATGCCCGGCGGCCGAGAGCCCGTGAAGTACAACCTCGACGAGATCCTGACCTACAAGGCGCTCCCCGAGTACCACCAGCCGGCCTGGATGGATGAGTTCGTCGAGAAGGGCCTCCTGCCTCCCGTGGAGGAGCGACTGCCCAAGGAGCCGCAGGTGCTCCTGAAGGCCGGTATGACGGATGGAATCGGAGCGTATGGTGGCCTCTGGCGTGACTTCTCCGCCTGCCCTACGGAAGGGTGGAACCTGGCCGCCGGCCAGACCCAGGGCTGGTTCGGCATCAACATCATCTACGAGGAGGCCCTGGTGGTGAGCGGGCCGATCTTCATGCGTAAGGACAAGATCGAGCCCCTGCCCAACCTGGCCAAGAGCTGGGAGTGGTCGGAGGACGGCTACGAGCTCACCATGCACCTGATCGAGGGTGCCAAGTGGTCCGATGGCGAGCCCTTCACCGCCGACGACGTGATGTTCACCTGGGAGGACATCATCCTGGATCCCAACGTGAACTCCTGGACCTCCCGCACCTCCTGGCAGATCGACGGAAAGGACATCACGCTCGAGAAGATCGACGACTACACCATCAAGTGGACCTTCCCGGTGCCCTTCCCGGTGCAGAAGCTCTTCGACATGGACGAGTACGACTTCTACGTCGCGCCGGCCCACATCTGGAAGCCGCTCCATCCCAAGTACAATCCGGAGATGGACTACGTGAGCTTCGAGAAGGCCTGGCCGCCCGACAAGCTGCCTCCGGTCACCATGGGCCCGTGGGTCGCGGTGGAGTACAAAACCGACGAGATCATGATCCTGCGCCGCAACCCCTACTACTGGAAGGTGGACGAGGAAGGGAACCAGCTACCCTATCTGGACGAGGTCGTGTTTGAGAAGGGCTCCTCCGGCGTGGGCCGCACGTTGGGCACCCTGGCCGGAAGCCTGGACCACACGAACCTGGAGAACCCCAGCACCTTCCTGGAGGTGTTGAAGCGGATGCAGGAGCCCGACGCCCACTTCTACGTGGAGTGGGGTCCCGAGACCCTGGCCTTCTCCCTGCACCTGAATCAGTCGGCCACCCTGGGGGTGAAGTCCGATCGGGATAAGGCGCTGCGGGAGCTGTTCCGGGACATCCGCTTCCGCCGGGCTGTCAGTCAGGCCATCGACCGGGACGGGATCGCACAGGCCATCATCCGTGGTCCCTTCCTGCGGGCCTGGCCGGGTGGCCTCTATCCCGGATCGCCCTACTTCGATCGGGAGTCGGTGGTCTACTATCCCTACAGCCCGGAGACCTCCAAGGCCCTCCTGGCTGAGCTGGGCTTCAAGGACACCGACGGCAACGGGATCCTGAACTGGACCACCGGCCCGCTGGCTGGCCAGGACCTGGTGATCTCCCTGCTCGCCCCCGAGGACCAGGAGGCCTCCGTCAGCATCGCGGAGACGCTGGTGCCCATGCTGGGTGCGGTCGGCATCCAGGTCAACTTCCGCCCGGCGAAGCCCACCGTGCTCGGCGATGCTCAGATCAGCGGCGAGTGGGAGATGATGGTCTACCGCGGCGGCCAGGAGTACGCCGTCCCCTTCACCCGCGCTCGCATGCTGGCGCCGATCACGAAGGAATACCCCATGTGGCACCGCGAGGGCGAGGAGCCCCGACAGCTCCGACCGTTTGAGGAGGAACTGGTGCGCATCGTCAAGGAGTTCGCGCTGGAGCCGGATTCCAACAAGCGGAAGGAGCTGATGGCCGAGTACAACCGCATCTTCACCGAGAACATCTACGACATCGGCGTGGTGATCGGCCGATACGGGCTGGCCCTGGCCAAGCGGTTCAAGAACGTCCCGGTCGCCTGTCCGACGTTCCTCTATCAGTGGACGTGGGCCAACTGCGTGCCGGAGCGGATCTGGGTCGCGCCGGAGGACCAGCTGCAACAGCTCAAGCCCGGCGTGGTCCCGCTCTACGAGAAGTAGGCCAGCATCCGGAAACGAGTCGGCGAGAGGGCGAGGGGAACGCCTTCGCCCTCTCCACCATCGTGATCTTGATGTCTGGTGAGAGGTAGGAGGAGGGGTGCAAACTTCTCCTCCTACTCTCATAGACAGGTGAGGCATCCTCTATGATCAACTACATCTTGCGCAGGCTGTTGTTTGCGATCGTGGTGCTCATCGGGATCAGCATCGTCTCCTTCATCGTCATCCAGCTGCCGCCCGGGGACTTCGCCACCGTATATCGGGAGAGGCTGATCAATCAGGGGGGGATGTCCGCCACGGAGGCGGAAAAGGCGGCGGAGATCTTCCGGCAACGATATGGGCTGGACAAGCCCATGGTCGTCCAATACCTCAACTGGGTCAAGGGGATCGTCACGAAGGGAAGCTTCGGCTACTCCATGGCCTATTCCAAGGACGTGGGGGAGCTCATCGCCGAACGGCTGCCACGGACGATCCTGCTGGCCCTGCTGGCACACGCCACCTCGTCCATCGTCGGCATCCTGGTCGGCATTTACGTCGCTCCTCGGCAGTACAGCCTGAGCGACAACATCGCTTCATTGTTAGCTTTCATCCTGGCATCATTGCCGCGCTTCTGGATCGCCCTCGTGATCATCTACACGCTGGTCTTCACCTTCGGGCAGAAGCACGTGAGCTCCTTCTTCTCACCCGAATATGTGTTGGCGCCCTGGTCCTGGGGCAAGCTCCTGAATTTCATCGAGCACATCTGGCCGGTGGTCGTCATCGCCGGGCTGGGTGGGGTCGCCAGGAACATGCGCGTCATGCGAGGGAATCTGCTGGACGTCCTGAACGCTCAGTACGTGACCACCGCCCGGGCCAAAGGGCTGACGGAACGGGCCGTGATGTACAAGCACGCCGTCCCCAACGCTTTGCACCCGATCATCATGTATCAGGGAATGGTGCTTCCCTACATGATCCAGGGCGAGTTGGAGGCGGCCATCGTCCTGAGCCTGCCCACCGTGAGCCCGCTGTTCTATGACTCCCTCATCAACCAGGATATCTACATCACGGGCAGCCTGCTCCTGATGTACGGCGTGATGCTGGTGGTGGGGAATCTGCTGGCCGACCTCGCCCTGGGCATTCTCGACCCGCGCATTCGCTATGAATAAGTGGCCTGAGGACTGAGCTATGGAGAACGTGAATCAGAGCGCCCGATCAACACCCGCTACGGAACCCATTGCCGTTGAAGAGAAGGAACAACACGAAAGCTACTTCCAGCTGGTCTGGATGCGGTTCAAGAAGAGCAAGGCGGCCATCGCCGGCGGCCTGATGATCCTCGTATTGACCATCCTGGCCATCTTCGCCGACTTCTTCGCCCCGACGGATCCAGGAGAGCTGAACATGCAGGCCAGCTTTACCCCCCCGCAACGCATCCACTTCATCGATGCGGAGGGGAAATTCCACCTGCGGCCGTTCACCTATCTCCAGGTGATCGAACTCGATCCCGAGACGTTTCAGCCGAAGTGGACCGAGGACACGAGCCGCCGCTATCATCTGCAGTTCTTCGTCCAAAGTTGGGAGTACAAGCTGTTCGGCATCATCCCCACCCGATGGCATCTGTTCGGCGTGGAGGAGGGGGGCACCCTCTATCTGCTCGGGACGGATAAGATGGGACGAGATCTGTGGGGCAGATCCTGCCGTGCGGGACGTGTCTCCCTGTCTTTGAGCCTGTTCGCCACCTTCGTCAGCATCGCGGTGGGCTCCGTGCTGGGAGTCGTCTCCGGCTACTACGGCGGCTGGATCGACACCTTGTTGCAGCGCTTCGTGGAGTTCGTCAACTCCTTCCCGCAACTGCCGCTGTGGATGGCGCTGACGGCGGTGATCCCTCGCACATGGAGCTCGCTGACCATCTTCTTTATGATGTCCATCATCTTCGCGCTGCTCTCCTGGACCATCCTCGCCCGGGAGGTGCGCGGCAAGGTCATGGCCTTCCGAGAGACGGACTTCATCCTGGCCGCCAAGGAGATGGGCGCCTCCGACCTCCGCATCATCTTCCGCCATCTCTATCCCAACTCCCTGAGCCACATCATCGTCGTGCTGACGTTGATGATCCCGCAGATCATCCTGGCGGAGGCATTCCTCAGCTTCCTCGGCCTGGGCATCCAGGAGCCCCTGGTGAGCTGGGGATTCCTCATGAAGAACGCCCAGAACCTGCAGACCCTCGGCACCCATCCCTGGATCATGAGCCCTGTCATCTTCATCATCATCGCCGTGTTGGGGTTCAACTTCCTGGGCGATGGGCTGCGCGACGCGGCCGATCCGTACTCCATCATGTGAGGGACGCCTGAGCGCCCGGCGGAGCAGCCAGATCCCACATCCCGGCCTCGCGCCGCCCTACGTCCCAACCCAATGGCTGCCACGGCGCCCGCCCAAGCCTACACCTAGGAAAAGGCAAGATGAATGATCGTGACCAGTTCATCCTCGAAGTCAAAGACCTGAAGATGTATTTCCCCATCCGCCAGGGGTTCTTCCGGCGGGTCGTCGGCTACATCAAAGCTGTCGACGGCGTCAGCTTCTCCGTCCACCCGGAAGAGGTCCTGGGACTGGTGGGGGAAAGCGGCTGCGGCAAGACGACGACCGGCCGCACGATCCTGCGCCTCTATGATCCCACAGGCGGCGAGATCTGGTTCCGCAAGCAGGACGGGGAATGGGTCGATGTCGCCAAGCTGAGCCAGAAGGAGATGAAGCCCCTGCGCCGGGAGATGCGTATGGTCTTCCAGGACCCCTTCAGCTCCCTGAACCCCCGGCTGACGGTGAAGGACATTATCGGCGAGCCGTTGGTGATCCACGGCATCGCCAAGGGAAGGGAGATGGAGGACCGGGTTGCGGAGCTGATGCGGGCGGTGGGGTTGGATCCCGCCTACATGCGCCGATATCCACACGAGTTCTCCGGCGGACAGCGACAGCGCATCGGCCTGGCCCGAACGCTATCCCTGAACCCTCGTCTGATCATCGCAGACGAACCGGTCTCCGCCCTGGACGTGTCCATCCAGGCCCAGGTCCTGAATCTGCTGGAGGAGCTGAAGGAGAAGTTCGGGCTCACTATGCTATTCATCGCCCACGATCTGTCCGTGGTGGAGTACATGTGCGATCGCATCGCGGTGATGTACGTCGGCAAGATCGTCGAGCTGGCGGAGACGGAGGCGCTGCTGCGAAATCCGTTGCACCCCTACACGGAGGCCCTGATCTCCGCGGTGCCACCGGCCGACCCGGACATCCGGCTGTCCCGGATCGTCCTGCCCGGCGACGTCCCCAGCCCGGCGAACCCGCCATCCGGCTGCATCTTCCATCCCCGATGTCGCTACGTTCAAGACATCTGCCGCACCGAGCCCCCCCCGCTGGCAGAGGTCCAGCCCAAACGCTTCGTCAGCTGCCACCGGGCCAACGAGCTCAGTCTGCAGGGAATTGGAGGCTAAACGTGCACGGGCCCAAACGATACCTCGCCTTTCTCGCCTACCTGTTCGGGATATTCGGCTGGCTATACGTGCTCCTCTTCCATCGCAAGGACGAATTCGCCGTGTACCACGCCAAGCAATCGATCGCGCTCACCGTGCTGGCCATTGGGGCGCCGGTCGTGTGGGCGATCGTCGCCTGGGTTCTCTCTTGGATCCCCTTAATCGGCCCCATCTCCGCGGCCGCCCTGTTCGCCCTGGTCATACTGGTCTACATCTACATCGCCATAGCCTGGATCATCGGCATGGTGAACGCGCTGCGCGCCAAGGCCACCCCCCTCCCCATCATCGGCGGGCGGGCGGCCCGGCTCCCCATCGGCGTGAGCTATCCGGGAAGCCGCATGGCGGAGGAGACGGGGACGAATCCGGCTTAGAAGGGAACGGAAGGAGGATGCTGTGAGACGACGTTTCGCGCTCGCCCTACTCATCACCCTCGCCCTCATGGCGGCCGGGGGCGTGGTCACACGATCTCTCGCCTCTGCGCCCCAACCGGCACCGCGCTCGCAGGAGGATATCATCACCGGCGTGGTCCGCGATGCGGAGGGACCCATCGCCGACGCGGTGGTGCGCGTGCAGAACACGGAGAACAAGACGACGACGGCGGAGGACGGATCCTTCATACTGAAGGGGATCGTCGCCACGGAACCCGTCACGGTCACCGCATGGGCGGAAGGATACTACTTTGGATGGGCCAACGCCCTCCCCGGGGCCGAACCCGTCACGATCACCTTGAAGCGCTTCTCGACCGGCGACAACCTCGATTACTCCTGGGCAAGCTCCGAGATCTGCAGCGAATGCCACATGGCTTACCCGGAGTGGAAGGACGACGCCCATTCCCAAACCGCGGTCAATCCCCGCTTCCTGACCATGTACAAGGGCACAGACGTGCACGGCAACCAGAGCCCACCCACGCGATATGGCCCCGCCGGGGTCCTGCCCCCCGACCCCGACCAGCCGTACTACGGGCCGGGATACAAGCTCGATTTCCCGGACCGGGCGGGGAACTGCGCGGCCTGTCACACGCCGCTGGCCGAATCCGCCCCGCTGCAGACCTGCGCCTGGCAGGGGTGTCACACCGAGCAGAGGGCCGCCCAGACGAGGTCCACCCTGCCCCGCTACGGGTTCCGCCTGGAGGGCATCGACCCCACCGGGCTGACCGGGGTGGCAGCGGAGGGGATCACCTGCGACTTCTGTCATAAGATCGGGGACGTGATCCTCGATCCGAAGACGAAGCTCCCTCACACGGACCGCCCCGGCATTCTGTCCATGCGGCTGTATCGTCCTGAGGAGGGACAGAAGATCTTCTTCGGCCCCCTGGACGACGTGGCAGCGGACGTGGACACCTACCTGCCGTTGCAGAAGGAAAGCGCGTTTTGTGCGCCCTGCCACCGAGGGGTGTTCGGGGCAGTCGACGGCAAATACGGCGGGGTCGTGATCTATAACTCCTACGGAGAGTGGCTGGAGAGCCCATACAGCGATCCGGAGACGGGCAAGACCTGCCAGGATTGCCACATGCCCACCGTGGACTACGATTCCTTCGTCCTCCCGGAGAAGGGAGGGCTGCGCCGCGGCCCCGATCGCATCCACAATCACCGCATGCCGGGTGCCCAGGATCAGGAGCTGCTCCAGAACTCCGTCACCATGACCGCCACCGCCCAGCTGGAAGGGGACACCATCGCGGTCGAGGTCCAGATCACGAACGATAAGACCGGGCATCACGTCCCCACCGGCGCGCCGATGCGGAATATGCTGCTGGTCCTCGAGGCCACGGACGCGAAGGGCAACCCGCTGCTGCCGCTCGGAGGTCCCACACTGCCCGATTGGGCCGGCGACTACGCAGGCCAGCCCGGGCGTGGGTTCGCCAAGATCCTGGAGGATCTGTGGACCGGCGAGTCCCCGACGGCGGCCTACTGGCGGCCCATCCGCGTGGTGTCCGACACCCGCATCCCGGCCATGGCGACCGACGTCAGCCGTTACATCTTCGCCTCGCCCGGCGTGGGACAGGCCACCATCCGGGTCCGGCTGATCTACCGACGGGCCTTCCCGCAGTTGATGGAGTGGAAGGGCTGGGACGATCCGGATATCCTCATGGAAGAGGAGACCATCGTCCTGGAGACGAGGCGCTTCGACACCCCCAGATGAACGCCGTAGGACGCCGGCCGGTTCGGTCGGCAAGATCGATGACACGCACATGACGGGGTGCTCGCCGGAGATGGGGCCCCAGCACCGCCCCCCTCCCCGGCAACCAGAGCCGATCCCATCGGAAAAAGCAGGGCCTCGCCCGATCGGGCGAGGCCCTTTCTCCACATCTCGAAAGCCAGATCCTCAGACGAAGATGATCTGCGCCCCCTCGGCCATCTCCAGGAACTCCATCGCGCCGACGATATCCTCCACCCAGGGGACGAGATCGTCCTTGGTGAGCCCCATCATGTCTGCAGCCATGCGGCAACCGTAGAGCTTCGCCCCCGCATCATGGAGCATCTCCAGGAACTCCCGCACGGGCGGCAGGTCCAGCTCGTCGATCTTCTTCCGCATCATCATGGTGGCCATATCCGTCATGCCCGGCAGCGCCCCCAACAGCATGGGCATGCCCATGGAGGGGTTGCCCACAGGCGTCACCTTCAGGCGGTCCACCTTTTCCTTATGGATGATGTCCATGCCCCAGAAGGTGAAGAAGATCATGGCCTCAATGCCCAGCATGCGGGCGGCGTTGGCCAGGACCAGGCCCGGATACGCCATGTCCAGCGTCCCTTTGGAGCAGATGATGGCCAGCTTGCGCGTGGCCGTCCCGTTTCCGTCGTTCGCCATCGTGATACCCCCTCCGGTTCTCCTATTAGATGCATCCCTTGGGCTTGCCCAGCCCGGCCAGCCGGGCCACCTTCTTGGCCGGCCCGCCCGGGAAGAGCTGATACAGCTCCTTCGTGGAGACGCCCGAAAGCTTGGTGATCCGCCGCAGCGTGGGCGGCTCCCCTTTCTCCTGGTAGTACTTGCGCACGAAGTTGATCACCTCCCAGTGCCGGTCGGTCAACGGGGCAATCCCCTCCTCTTCCGCCAGCGCCTCGGCGATCTCCGGCGTCCAATCGTCCGGGTTCACCATGAACCCCTCCGCATCGAACTGCACCTTCGTCAAATCCACCGTCGCCATGATTGATCCTCCCTGTCTCTCTGTTAAATGATGGGTTATCCACATGATCAGCGTGGCACCATCCCGAGCGCCTCAATCGGCCGCCCGGGCCTGATTCTGGGCCACGATCTTCAACATCTGCATGGTCAAAGCCAACCCTCGCCGAACTTCCGGATCGCGCATCTGCTTGACCAGGTCCAGCGTGGAGGAAGGCAACGCCTCCGGGCGGGTCTCCGCCTCCCGATACGCGCTGGTGAGGCTGTGCAGAAGCCGCATGATCTCCGGCTGGGTCATCTCCTTCACCGTGTTCAGGATGAGCACCACGTTGTCCCCCAGTAGCCGGACATCCTCCGGGGTGAAGGAGGTCACGATCACATCGACGATGCGCATGGCCTCCTGAAGGAAGGCGAAGTATCCCTTGCGCTCCATCTGATCCATGATCTCGATGAGGTGCAAGGTGGCGTCCCGGGTCAACGGGCCCGCGTCCGCCAGGAAGTCCTGAAGGCTCTCCAGCTGATCCAACAACAGCTCCAAGTTACGGACGTTCCGCAGCAGGCGCTTGAACAGATGGAGGATGTCCTCCAGCTGGACGTAGCTCTCCACCTCCTGCAATTGCTCCACGCTGAGCAGATACAGGTCGTTAACGATGGGCATCATGTCCTGCTTCAGCTCATCCCACTCCTGCTGACGGCGTTGTGCGGCTCGCGCCTGCTCCGTGAGGAACGCCACCTGCTCGGTCAGCGCGTCGATCTTGGCGTTGAGCTCCGTGAGCGTTTCCTCCACCGTCGCCGATTGCACCGCCTGTTCCATCGCCATGCCTCCTCAGCTCCACTTTCCGGCCATCGTCATCTGGGCGGTGATGGGCAGCTGCTTCCCCTTCAGCAGGATGTTCCAGTACATCCAGCGGAACATCATCTTCCCCCAGTGATTCAGTCGACTCTCCTGGAGGAGGGAGAACGGGCCCACGCCCGGCAACGGGTATTTGCCCGGCAACGGCTCCACGTCGTAGTTGAAATCGATGAGGATCCCCTTGCCGAAGCCCGACTCGATGTAGCAGTTGGCGTGCCCATCGAAGGTCGGGCGGAGATCCAGGCCGTCGATGTAGCGCAGGAAGTTCTCCACGAAGACGTCGACCTCGAAGTGAGCCACCGATCCGGCCTTGGAGGTGGGCAGATCGGTCGCATCCCCCAGGACGAAGATGTTGTCGAAGTCCTTGGCCTTCAGGGTGTACTTCTCTGTGGGCACATAGTTCAGATCGTCCCCGATGCCCGAGCGCTCCATCACATCGCTGCCCATGTTCAGCGGGATCGTCACCAGCAAATCGTACGGGATCTCCCGCTCATCGTAGGAGACGATGACCTTCTTCTCCGGGTCTACCCGCTCGATGAGGTAATCCGGGACCACCTCGATGCCCTTATCCTGCAAGATGTAGCTCAAGACCTCGGAGGCTTTGGGCTTTGTGAAGGCGCCCGGCAACGGGGTGACCAGGCTCAGCTCCACCCGGTCACGGATGCCCTGCTCATGGAAGAACCAGTCGGCCAGGAACAGGAACTCCAACGGGGCCACGGGACACTTGATGGGCATATCCACGATGTTGAGCACCAGACGGCCCCCCTGCCAGGTGCGGAGGTGGCGCGCCAACGCCACGGCCCCGTCCACCGTGTAGAAGTCGTAGATGCTCTTATGCCACTCCGGTCCCAGCAGGCCGGGCGTCTCCTCCGGCCGGGGCCGGGTGCCCGTGGCGATGATCAGATAGTCGTAGTACAGGTAGCGATTCTCCCGCTTGATGCGCACCCG
This sequence comes from Chloroflexota bacterium, assembly GCA_013152435.1. NCBI lineage: Bacteria > Bacillati > Chloroflexota > Chloroflexota bacterium. Next base: position 100,834 of record JAADGJ010000012.1, read on the forward strand.
ATTGTGATCGGGCTCGATGACCTCGATCTCGGAGATGATCACGTCCACACCGGGCGGCAGGTAATCCCGCCGCGGCTTGACCACGTCGTTCTTGCTATAGATGCCAAAGGGGATGAACAGGAACCCCGGCTGGTAATAGTGAACTTCCTCCTGATCCACCACGGTGATCCGCCATTCGTCTCGATCCAACTCCTGGGCCAAACGATTGGCCGCCATGGTTCCGGCCGTTCCCGCCCCGAGAATCAACACCCGCTTCATCTGTTCGCTCCTTTCACCCAATTTCGAAGATCACAGAACGGTCAGTTCTGCAATGCGCTGCAAGCGGTCAAGCAACGCATACCGCTCCATCGCGATATGGGACATGATGTCGGCGATCCGCTGTGCGAAGGGCAGCACGCGCGCCTGTTCCTCCTCGCTCAGCCGATGCACCTCGTGAATGTGTTCCTGTAGCACCTCGACGGGGACGCCCAGGTCCTGGGCGATCCGCTCGATCTCCTCCTCCGAGGGAGGCCACCGGTCCGGCGCGATCCCGCCGATGATCACCATCGCCTTCAGCTCCGCCCCCACCCGCACCAGGCCGCGAGCGCATAAGAGCCCCAGATGGCTGGGAATGAAGCGCGGCTGCAAGGTGGGGTTGTGGGCCATCCGCACCCACAGCTCGATGCATCGGCTATGGGCTGAGGGCACCTGATCGGCCGCCGTGTAAAGCCCGCACGGGTTGCTGGGCCGCGTGATGAGACGCCCCTCCAGATCAGTGACGACGATCATCACGCCCAGGGCATCGGCAAAGGCGTCCTGAATCTGCTGCACGCACTCCAAAGGGAAGAGGCTGTGCGCATCCTCAGACGGCTGCGGGGATGGGATCGTGGCCTCCGCCGACGGCGGTGTGCCGGCGACGGTATGCCCCTGTAGCCACCGCTCAACCGCCTCACGGGGAAAGCGCCATTGGTTGCCCACCCGCACGGCGGGCAGCTGACCGCTGCCGACCATGCGATAGATCGTCGTCCGGTCGACCTGCAGCATCTCCTGAAGCTGGCGTGTGGTGAGTAGGTCTGACATACGTCCTCCCCCGGCGTCTCCTGTGGCACGATTCACGACTGCGTGAAATATATAACACGATTCCCCGTCAACGAATATGATCTATCTCATGTGTTTGCATCACAAATCACGAGATCCACTAGATAATTAGGTAATTGATGCATTTGATGCGCACACAGATAGCCATGCATCAAATACAACAAAAGGGAAAGGGCTAAACGGGAAAGGAGAGGGCAATCGCCGCATCATCCCCCCGCAGGCGAAAAGGGGACGAATCCCGCCTGCGGGGGGATGGGGCTAGTCGTTCTGCAACAACAGGGGCAAGGAGAGGACATGCCGTATGGAGCGCGTCTTGCTGCGGAACTTCAAGATCTTCTTGTCGTTAGGCGCAAAGTCATCCCGGGCACCGGACTCGAATCCGCCACTGGGGCGGACCTCTACGGTGATCGTGTAATCGGTGTCCTCCTTCAGGTTCAGGATGATCGCGTCCGAGACCGCCCCTTGAACCGGCACGTTCGCAAAGCGACGATGGCGTGTATCAACCATCTCCCAGCAATCCGTACCCTGACATTCCACCCACTCCACCCGCACCTGGACATCGAAGCTTGCCACCCTTCGGCTGAAGTTCTGCGCCCTATAGAACAGCACGTGACCCGCCGGCAGTTCCTCATACGCGGGGGAGATCTTCTCCCAGCTCGTTCGCTGAGCCGGATAGCTCTTGAGCTGGCCTGCCTCGTCGCCGCCCCTCGCGATCTTCGCCGCTACGATCCCAAAGTCCCGGTGGGGACACTTGGTGAGTTCCGGAGAGCCATCGCTTCGGGTGGGGCAGCCCGGAGAACGACTCTGCCGGATCAGATACTTGGCCATGGGGATGAAGCTATCCTGGATCAGATCTCGGATCGCGGTGCCGGAAGGGTGGAAGGTGTTGCTCCCGTCCCCATTGGCAGCCTGATAGGGGCCCCCATAGTAATTGTTGTAATCGAGGGATCCGTTACAGACCCCTATAGGGTCGCCGAATTGACCGCACTCTGAATGATCCGCGAAGGGCAACTCGACCATGATGGTCTGAACGGCGCGAAGGGTCCCCTCGTCCGGCTGGCGAACGGTAGCATTGTGACGAACGTCATAGTACCACATGCGGGTAGGAGGATGGAGGATGCCCACATCATCCATTCTGCCATCGCCGTTGAAATCCCCGGCGACAGGGAGATCCCTACTCCACCCCCAAGGGCCACTCACGTGGTCTGTCGTGCCATCATGGTCGACATCGTAGAACCATATCCGCTTCGATGGGCGGAAGACGGCCACGTCGTCCACCCTGCCATCGCGATCGAAGTCCCCGGCGATGGGAAGATCCCCTCTCCATCCCCACGTCCCTACGCTGTAGTCGGTATCGCCGTCGTGGTCGTAATCGTAGAACCACTTGCGCTCCGAGGGCCGGAAGACAGCCACGTCGTCCACCTCGCCATCGCGATCGAAGTCCCCGGCGATGGGAAGATCCCCGTCCCATCCCCAGGTCCCCCGAGTCTCATCGGTGTCGCCATCATGGTCGTAATCGTAGAACCACTTACGCTCCGACGGACGGAAGACGGCCACATCGTCCACCTCGCCATCGCGATCGAAGTCTCCGGCGATGGGAAGATCCCCCGACCACCCCCAGGGCCCTCGAGACTCATCGGTGTCGCCATCATGGTCGTAATCATAGAACCACTTGCGCTCCGACGGGCGGAAGACGGCCACGTCGTCCACCTCGCCATCGCGATCGAAGTCCCCGGCGATGGGAAGATCCCCGCTGACGCCCCAGGGGCCGCCGGAAGCATCCGTCTCTCCGTCCGAGCGGGTGGATTCACGCGAGAGCCAGGCTGAGAACTGGCCGTTCCCGCCGCCGACCCCTTCACGGGCCAGATCGTACCTGGCTCGATCGGCGGGGTCAGACCAGCCCGCACGCCAGATGCGCGCGGCCTCCTCGATCATAAAGCTTCCCGCGATATCGCCGCCTCCCCACTGATTCCAGATCTGCTGTCCCGGCGCGTGGAGGATCACCGCCATGGAGATGCCGTGGTTTTCCACGAATTCCCGCAAGGCGTTGGCCTCCGAGGTGGAGAAGGGAGCGAAACCCCGGTAGTTCCCGGAGCAATAGACGTGGGCGCCTGCGTCGTTGAACCCGCGGGAGAAGTTGCGAGCCACGTTCACCCCGTACGAACACAGGCGGGTATCCCCATTTCCCCGCCAACCGGCGCTCAGAGGGGATGTGGAGTAATGCCTCGGATCACCCCCGCGAACATCATCGATAGCCCGCCCGGCCGGGTTGCTCATGGGGATGATCCACACATCCACCTCGCGCAGAAGCTCCGGGACGCCCGTTTTGGCGTCATGGATATGATCGACCAGGTATTGGGCAAGCATCAGACAGCTCTCAGAGGTCAGCCACTCCCGAGGGTGCATGCCGCACTCGAAGAGGATGGCGTTCTTCCGGTGGTTGTCCTCGACGGAATCCGGCGTGTTCGCGGAGATGCGAATGGCGTAGATCGGGTAGGATACGGGGCTATTGGGGCTGCTTCGGTAGTCATAGGAGTATCCGATGATAAACAGCCGAGCGTGAGGGTCGGCATCCAGCCTCCGCAGCAGCGTCCTCGCCTCGCTGACGTCATGGTAATCCATCACAGGGGATTGTGCCAGACTTGGGCCCAAGGCCGAGGACAGCAGCAGCATCGCCGCCAGAATGCCCGAGAGAATCCATTTGCCCTTCATCCTCGCGCCTCCTATGATTTTCGATCACGGAGGGCAGATCCCTCCAGAGCCTCCTGAAAGCGGACCGACGACGTTCGCGAGGTCCCCTCCACGCCTCCCCCTATGGAGCTGGTAACTGAGGCAGCCTCTCAGACGCCTTACCGGTAAATTTTTCAAACACGCCCTAGGCAGGTTGCCCCCAACATATTGGGGACTCATAGAGGATCAACCACTACATATACAGGTCCGATTCCCGTATCGGCTCGGGTGGAGGGTAAGCGGCAAGTCCGCCCCTGTAGGTCCCCTCTAGAGGCGTTGATGATGACCGTCTCGCATCGGCATACATGCGGCTCCAACCGATATTATACGCGTCTACGCAGCGAGCAGAGATTACCCTCATCCACACCCTTTTATAAAAATCCTGACCATCAGCCCCCCGCCTGCTCGCCCCGCACACAACCGCGGATCGTGAACAAGTTCCGTCCCCTCGCCGGGCCAAGATGTCCGCCCGCGAGCAGGTTCACCCATGCCTCTCCCCACCGACGCACCCACAGGCGATGCCATCCCTCACCTTGGCGGTCTCAACGATTCGGGATATAATATCCACCGAAAATCTGTTCTACCGCAGGTGACGATCCATGCCCCTGAAACTGGAAGCCATCGTCCAGGCCATCCACGAGATGGTCCTGGCGTTCAACGGCGACGAGCGCCGCTCGCGGCTGGAGACGGCCCTGGAGCGGCTGCGCACGACGGACCCGGCACAGGTGCGCGCCCGCCTGGACGATCGCCAGGCACGACCCGGCTGGCTGGTCGCCTACCCGGAGCACACCTTCACCAAGACGTACCCCCTCCCCCCGTGCCCGACCGATTTCACCGTCATCGCCGCCGACGGCTCCTCCCACGGCCCAGACCGGCATAGCCCCGTCCGCTACTTCATCATCAACACGGGCCACGCCGTGCTCTCCTACGGCAGCCAGCCGAGCGCGGAGATGGACGCCACGTCCCGCCTGTACTATCGGGACGAGGACGTCTTCATCGAGCCGGAGCACCACACGTTTCCCGTGGAGGGGGCCATCCTGGCGGTCAAAATGGCCGTGGACGAGATGACGGCGCTGGTGGACGCCACGACAGCCATCACCCAGCCCGAGGCGGTGGCGCTGCGGGACGGCACGCTTATCCTGTGGGGGCTGGACAGCCCCGGCATCACCAGAGAGGTGCGCGAGCGATTCCTGGCCCCATACCGGGAGGCCCTGGAGCAGTTGCGGGATCTGCAAGTCCCCCTGGCCGCCTACATCAGCTATCCCAATGCGGACGACGTGATCAACGCGCTGCGCGTCGGCATGTGCCCGGACGAGGTCGTCATCTGCAACCGCTGCGAGACGCGGCGCTCCCAGGGGCGCGCCCGCTGCGCCGATCTGGCCATGCTGGTCGATCGGTACCTCTTCGCCCGACACCTGGCGGACGGCGAGCGCAGCGACCTCTTCCTGAGCCGCCACCCGGTGCTCAAGTATTACGACGAGAAGCAAAAAGTGTACTTCTTCTACCTCAACGTCGGGGAGGAGATCGCCCGGGTGGAGGTGCCCGCGTGGGTGGCCAAGACGCCGGCGCTGCTGGACCGCGTTCACGCGGTGATCTACGACCAGTGCCAGCGGGGGCGCGGCTATCCCCCCGCGCTGGTGGAGGCCCACGAACAGGCCGTCATCACCATGGGAGAACGGGAGCTCGTGGAGGAGATGGTCGCCCGAGAGCTGGCCGACCGTGCCGTCGTATACACCCGCTCGGAGAAGGACCGAAGCAAACGAATGCGAGGGATCTGATGGAACGCATTGGCGAGATCATCGAGACGAACAGCCGGGAATTCGTGGCGGAGAGCTTCACGTTACACCAGCCCCCCGCGCTGGGCAGCCTGGTGCGCGTCAACACGGACGACCGCTCCATCTACGCCATCGTCAGCTTCGGCGCCACCACCGGCCTCGATCCAGGCCGGCGTGCCGTGCGCCGCTCCACCGACGCGGTGTTCGACGAGGCCGTCTACCGAGAACATCCGCAACTGGAGCGGACGCTGCACACCGAGTTCCGGGCGCTTCTAGTCGGCTATCGCGACGGCGAGGGGGCGATACGCCAGGTGCTGCCGCCCCAGCCGCCGCCGTTGCATTACTCGGTATGGGCCTGTGAGCCGGACGAGGTGCGGGCCTTCACGGAGAGGAGGCCGTACTTCCGTCTGCTGCTGAACGCCAGCGGGGAATTGCCGGCCGAGCAGCTGCTGGCCGCCCACATCCGCGCCGCCTATACGGCTCGCGGCGACGATCTGGGCTGGCTGGAGGCGGCCGCCCAGGAGGTCGCCATCCTCCTGCGGGAGGATTACGATCGCCTGATGAGCGTGCTGCAGGCCATCGAGCCATAGCCCGACGAAGCGGCCGCCGGGCGAGGGTGGAAAGAATCCAACAAACAACGGGTGCGGCCGAGACGCCATGGCCGCACCCGCTTTTGAATCCCACCGATATCTTTCATCGAGGAGCCGGGGCGAAGCGCCCGTTATTTCTTCCCCGGCACCGGCGTCAGCGTCGCTGAGCCCTTCGGCGTAGGGGATGGCACAGGCGTATCGGTCGCCGTGGGTGCAGAGGACGCCGAGGGCGTCGACGGGGACACGGGGCTTTCCACGCCGGGGGGCACCAACACGGCATCGATGAGGTGCATGACGCCGTTGGTGGCCTGAAGATCGGCGCTGACGATCAGGGCGCCGTTGATCCGGGTCACCTTCCCATCGTCGATGGTGATGGTGATCGGCTTGCCCAGGGCGGTCTTCAACGTGACCGTCTGTACGGAGTCGATGGCCGCGAGCTCGGCCGCCGTCACCCGGCCGGGCACGATGTGGTAGAGCAGGATATTCTTCAACCTGGGGAGATCCTCCATCAGGTCGCCCACCGTCCCCCTGGGCAGCTTATCGAAGGCATCGTCCACCGGCGCGAAGATCGTGAAAGGCCCCTCGCTCTTCAGTGGATCCTGCAGCCCCGAAGCCCTCAACAGCAACACGAACGTGGTGAGCTGTTCGTTACGGAAAGCGGTGTTGAAGACGTCCACGAGCTCGGGTGTAGGGGTAGGGGTCGGGACCAACGTCGGAGTCGCCGTCGGCACCGGCGTAGGCGTGGGAGGCGTGGTCGGCTGCGGCGTTGGCGTAGGTATGGGAGTATCCGTGGGCCTGGGCGTCGGCGTTGGCGGCAGTGGCGTCGGCGATGGGGGTATGGGGGTCGGCGTCGGCTGCGGCGTTGGGGTCGGCCGACTGCAGGCGCCCACGATCCCCACGGCGATTAGAACGGCTACGAAAGCGAAAACGACAAAGCGTTTCATCATCCATCCTCCTCAGGAGCGCGTGGAAGGCGCCCTTATTTCCGTGCACACTCAACGTACCACACGCGCGGCCGTCCGGTCAAATCCCGGAGATCACACCACTTTTGGAGGCCAAGACGATGGCGATCTCTCCCTCGCGCTGGGAGCGCTGGCGCAGGCTGGTGCGGTTCAACCTCATGTACCTGCGACGTCCCCCCTGGGATACGGGCGTCACCCCACCGGAGGTCGTGGAGGTGGTGGAAGGCGGCGTGGTGCCCCCCGGCCGGGCGATCGACCTGGGATGCGGCACGGGCACCAACGCCATCTACCTGGCCCGGCACGGCTTTGACGTGATCGGCGTGGATAGCGCGGTGCTGGCCATCCTCAAGGCGCGCTGGAAGGCCCGCCGCGCCGGCGTGCAGGTGCGCTTCCATCTGGGATTGGTCCACCGCCTGGATTTCCTGCGCCAGCCGGTGGACTTCGCGCTGGATATCGGATGTCTGCACGGGCTGTGGGAGGCCGATCGGCCTGACTACGCGGCCGCGCTGGCCCGGCACATACGTCCCGGCGGCTACTATCTGCTGTACGCATGGAGCAACCGGGGCTGGGCCGGGCTGGACCCACCCGAGGTGGCCGCGCTGTTTGGGGACGCGTTCGAGATCCTCTGGACTCGCGAGGGAGAGGAGCACAGAGCGCCCGCGTTCTGGTATCTGATGCGCCGGGCAACAGGATAACGCAATGGTACAACGCAGAAGCCGTCTGAACCGGGGTCGTCAGGGGAAGACCGCTCGCCCCGGAATCCGGGGAGGTATGGAGGACTTCTCCTTTCCGGCCTGTATCTGCCCGGCCTCGGCCCTTTCTGCAGGGATCAGGGCCGAGGCCGGGCAAGTCGGAGGCGGAAGGAGGGCTTTTTCCGGCGGGGTTTCATCCTGCCGGGCCTCCCCATAGCAGGAGCAACGGCATTTCTCAGACACGTTTTCAGTATCCCAACCGTTTATCCACCTCGTTGATCAACGGCCGGCCGGCCTGATAGCGCCGCAGGTTCTCGGTGAAGATCTCCACCACTCGGTCGGCGTAATACGGCGTGAGACCGGCGTAGTGCGGCGTGATGATCACGTTCTCCATATCCCACAGCGGCGAATCCTCCGGCAGCGGCTCCTGCTCGAACACGTCCAGCCCGGCGCCGGCGATCCATCCCTCCTGCAATGCCCGGATCAGCGCCCGCTCCTGGATGATGGCCCCCCGGCCGATGTTGATGATGTAGGCCGTCTCCTTCATGGCCCGCAGCTCTCGCTCCCCGATGAGCCCCCGGGTCTCCCGGGTCAGCGGCGTGGTGATGACCACCCAATCGGCCTCGGGCAGCATCTCCAACAACTGATCCGGCCCGTACATGCGATCCACCCACGGGGATCCCTTCTCCGGGTGACGTCGCAAGCCCAACACCCGCATATTCAGCCCCTTGGCCTTCTCGGCCGTCTTCTCCCCGATAGCCCCCACGCCGATCAACCCCATGGTCGACCCATCCATCTCGGTGATCCGATGTCCCCGATTCCAACGATGCTGCACCTGATCCCGAACGCAACGCTGGATATCGCGGGTCAGCGCCAGCATCAGGGCCAGGATATGCTCGCTGATGGGGATGGCGTGCACCCCCGATGCGTTGGTGATGACGAGATCGCTCTGGGCGATCTGCGGATACCGCAGCAGCCAATCCACCCCCGCGCCGGTGGTCTGCAGCCAACGCAGCCGGGGCGCCTCCAGGATTCGATCCCGAGGCAGCCCGCCCAGCACCACCTCGACCCTTGGGATGATCGCATCCCACCGGCGCTCCAATTCCTCACGATCAGGCACAACGATCAGCTCCGCCTCCGGAGCCGCCTCCCGAATCGCCTGCAGATGACGGTCCTGCAACTCATAAGCGATCAAAATCGTCCCTATCCTTCTCCGACTCAATTTCCCAACCTCCTCCAGGATGCTATGGCTATCTCCTCGACGATATCGCCCTTCCGAATCTCGAGACACACGCCCTTTCTCAGAGCGCGTCTGAAAATTTACCGGCAAGATGTCTGAGGGGTCTCCCTCAACGATCAGCTCCACAAGGGGAGGTCTCCTCCACGGAAAACCCCACTTTTCCGGCCTGTACCTGCCTCCCTTGGCCCTTTCCGCGGAACCCAGGCCGAGGGCAAAAGAAGGGCTTTTTCCGGAGGGGCTCCCCACAGCAGAAGCAACGGCATTTTTCAGACACACTCTCACATGGGGCCCATTCTACCACAATGCATGCATCCGCCCGAAGCGCCGACGCCGCCAGGTGCGAGCCACGGGACGCGCCGCTGCCCCCCGCCATCGTCCTTGTCCCCCCCGGGCGGGCGTGGTACAATGCCTGCCGTTACGTCGTGGATCCCGCTTGAGGAGGCTCGGATGGATACAGCGATCGTCGCCTGCGCCCAACAACGGCTGCGCCTGCACGCGTCCCTGGAGGACTACCGGCACGACTGCATACGCTTCCTGCGCATGGCCCAGAGCAAAGGGGTGTCCCTGGTCGTCTTCCCGGAGCTATCAGGCGTCATGGCAGCCGTGCCACGCCTCCCCGGCGTGCGCGCCAGCCTGCTGCGCCAGGCGGATCAGGGACGCCAGCGCGGTGCCTCCCTATGGAAGCGGGCGAAAGCCCGCATGGCCGGGTCCACGGCCGAGCTTCTGCGAGTGGACTTTCGGGGGGCGCTGGCCCGCCATCTGGCGGAAGAGGGGAACACGCTCCGCCAGGAGGTGGAACGGCTGTTCGCCGGGCTGGCCCGCAGTTACGGCACCCACATCATCGTGGGCGCGGGATATCTCCCCGGTCAGGGCCCAGGGCAACAGGCGCTGGCGCTGGCCTTCAGCTCTCAGGGGGAGATGATCGGCGAGGCCGCCCGCGTCAGCGTGTCCCCGGAGGATGAGGACTTGATCGCGCCGGGCGAGGGGTGGGAGATCCTGGAGACGCCCGTGGGCCGGATCGGCTTGCTCATCGGGGCCGACGTGCTCTACCCGGAGCCCGCCCGGCTGCTGGCCTATCGTGGAGCGGAGATCCTAGTGGTCGTGGCGGCGACTAGCGATCCGGCGCTGGCCGCACGTATTCGCGCAGCGGCCCTGGCCCGGGCGCAGGAGAATCAACTGTTCGTCCTCACCAGCTTCCTGATCGGTAGCGATCCCTTCCGAGGCGGCGACGCCCAATTCACCGGGCGGTCGGCCATCATGGCACCGGTGGAGATGACGGCGCGTAACACGGGCATCATGGTGCAGATGGGAACCGCACGCGCCGAAGGGCTCATCACGGCCGAGTTGAACTTCTACGCCCTGCGGGAGCTGTGGCAGCAATCGGAGCCGTCCGCCCGCCGAGGGCTGCCACTGACCCTGGCCGGGCAGGCCCTTGTCTCCGACTACACCCTCGGACGCTCCATCGACGAGGCATGGGAGGACGTGGAGGCCTCCAGAGAGAAGCGGCTGCTGCTGCCGGAGCCCTCTATGCCCCCCTCCATCTCGGTGACGGAGCTTCCGGTCGCAGCGGAGAGCGAAGCCCCGGCCACCCCACAACCGAACGAGCCCCCCGCCGAGGAACCGGAGCCGGAGTGGCCCCCGTCGGAGAGCGCCGTCGAGCCCTCTTCGACGGAAGCGCCCTCCATCGAGGAGACCCCATCGGCGACGCCTGACACGGACACCCTCCCGTCTCCCGACCAGGAGGCCGATGCAGGCCCACCCGATGCGGGCCCCACGGTCCCCTCAGAGTCGCCCACCGACGATACGACGCCCCAAGAGCGTATCTGAAAATTACTGGCAAGGCGTCTGAGGGGTCTCCCTCAGCTACCAGCTCCACAGGGGGAGGTGTGGAGGGGACCTCCCTCCACGGAAACCCCGCTTTTCCGGCCCGCATCTGCCTTTCCCGGCCCTTCCCGAAGGACCCAGGCCGGGGCCGGGCAGGTCGAAAGCGGAAGAAGGACTTTTCTCGGAAGGGCTCCCCACAGCAGAAGCAACGGCTTTTCTCAGACACACTCCAAGAGAGATAATCCGGACACCAGATCCGCCTGAAAAGCCGGGGCTCTCAGAGAGCTCCGGCTTTTGATCTCCTCCCTCCTGCGGTATAATCCAGCTATGCGGAAACCGTCCCCTTGTCCTCTCTTCCTGTGGATCTCCATCGCCCTGGGCATCCTGACCGCGGCGATCGCTCTGCGATCTCTGCCGGGCGGCCTCTTCGCCATCACCGGCGAGGAGGAGCTATTCCCACAGATCAAGGCGCTGACGGACCTCACCGGCGACCTCCTACGCCCCCGCGTGGACACCGCGAACGACACACCTGCAGCCCACGCCGGCGTGAACCCCTTCGGCGTCAACGTGTTCCTGGAACAAGAGGTGGAGCCCAGCAAGCGGGAGCAGGCTGTGCGCATGGCCGCCGAGGCCGGCTTCCACTGGCTACGCCAGGAGTTCCCCTGGGAGGACATCGAGATCCACGGCAAGGGTGATTTCCAGGATCGGCGCCACCGGCCGTACCGCTCCGCCTGGGAGAAATACGACCACATCGTTGACCTGGCCGAACGGTACGGCATGGAGCTCATCGTGCGCCTCAGCAATCCGCCGGCCTGGTCCCGGGCCGAGGGGGATGCCGTGGGCACATACGCGCCGCCCGATAACTACGAGGACTTCGGGGACTTCGTGGCGGCGGTGGTCAGCCGATATCGCGGCCGGATCCGGTACTACCAGATCTGGAACGAGCCCAACATCTACCCCGAGTGGGGCGAGCGCCCGGTCAGCCCGGAGGAGTACGTCGAGCTGTTGAAAGTCGCCTACACCCGGGCCAAAGCGGCCGATCCCAACGTGATCATCATCAGCGGCGCGCTGGCCTCCACCATTGAACTGGGGCCGCGGGACATGAACGACTTCGTCTTCCTGCAGCGCATGTACGACGCGGGCGCGGCCCCCTATTTCGACGTGCTGGCCACCCAGGGATACGGGCTCTGGTCCGGCCCCACCGATCGTCGCATGCACCCGCGCGTCGTCAACTTCTCCCGGCTCCGATACATACGCGACATCATGGTGCGCAACGGCGACGCCCACAAGGCCATCTGGATCAGCGAGATGAACTGGAACGCCATCCCGGAAGGCCACCCGGCCCCGCCTATCTACGGCCGTTACACGGAGGAACAACAGGCCCGCTACCTGGTCCTGGCCTACGAGCGCATCCAACGGGAGTGGCCGTGGATCGGCGTGGCCAACGTCTGGTTCCTGAAGCGCGCCACCGACGAATGGGCGCGCTCGCCGAACCATCCCGAAGCCTTCTTCCGGCTGCTGCAGGCGGACTTCACCCCGCTGCCGGCATATGGGGCCATTAAGGACTACACGAACAGCCTCTCCCCCACCCTCTATCCCGGCGCGCACCCGGCCGACCACTGGGCGCTCCGCTACGAGGGGGCCTGGGAGGAGGCCAAGTCGGCCGCCGGGCTCCCCATCCGGCAGGCGCAGGATCCGGCGGCCTCGCTCCGATTCCGGTTCGACGGCACAGGTGCAGCGCTGCTGGTCCCAACGGGACGGCCATTCCCCGGCGCTGAAGTGCGCCTGGATGGGAGCCCACCCCGCCGCCTGAAGCCCGACGACGCCCAAAGCGAGGGACCGCACACGGTCGTCTGGCTGGCGCGAGGGCTCGACGCGGGGGCACACGAGCTGGAGTTACGTCCCTCCGGCGGCCCCTTACAGATCGAGGGGATACGCGTGATCGGCCGCACGCCCCTCTGGCGATGGCCCATGATCGCAACCGTGATCACGGCCGCGCTGGCCGTCGCCTGCAGCCTTATCGCCTACATCCGGGGAGGAAACGCCACGCCATGAGGAGCGAGTCACGCCCCCTGATTCCCCCGCACATCGCCGTGCTGGCACTGGCCGCCGGGCTCCGATTCTACCGCCTGGGCGAGCAATCGCTGTGGGCCGACGAGGGGAACAGCGCGGCCCTGGCCGCCCGCAGCCTGGCCCGCATCACCCACGACGTCGCGGCCGACATCCATCCGCCGCTCTACTACTGGCTGCTCCATCTGTGGACCCGCCTGCTCGGCACCAGCGAGGCGGAGCTGCGCTCCCTGTCGGCCCTCGCCGGCGTCGCGCTGGTCTACGTGATCTACCGGATGGGTCGCCGCCTTCGAGGGGAACAGGTCGGGTTGACCGCCGCCCTGGTCGCCGCTCTCAATCCATTCCTGATCTACTACTCGCAAGAGGCCCGCATGTACGCGCTACTGGGGCTGTGGAGCGGGCTGGCGCTGTACGGGTTCACCCTCTACGTGCTCCATGAGGGGGCCGGGCGCACACGCCCGCCCCTCCGGACCGCTGCCCTGCTGGTCATCTCCCTGGCGGGCGGGCTGTACACCCACTACGTCTTCCCGGCCGTCATCCTGGCCATCAACGCGCTGTACTTCCTGTGGCTGTGGGATAGCCATCGCCGCGGCCATATCCTGGAACGGATCACATGGTGGCTGGGGCTTCAGATGGTCGCCGCGCTGCTGTTCCTCCCCTGGCTCCCCATCGCCCAACGACAGCTCAGCACGTGGCCCAGCCCGAGCGCGGGGATGGATTTCAGCCAGGTGCTGAGCGCCTCCCTGACCACGCTCGCTCTGGGGCCGGTGGGATACCGGCAGCCTCAGGGGTCGTGGAACCTCGTCTTCGCCATGGGGATCGCGCTGGGGCTGTGGCCCAGCATGCGGCCGGCCCGCGGCCGTCGGGAGCATTGGCTGGCCTGGGGGATCCCATTCGTAGGGATGGCCGCCCCCATCGCGCTCATGATGATGCGCGGGCTCTTCACGGAGGCGTACCTGAAGTTCCTGATCGTAGGCAGCCCGGGGTTCTGTCTGCTCCTCGCTCGCGGCATCATCGGGCCGGGGGAGGCGCTGGCCAGCATGGTCTCGCCGCGCTCCTCCCCACGGAGCGCGGACCGTCCGGAGACGGCGTTGCCCCGCCTGCCGTGGCTCCCGATGCTCTGGTATGCGCTCGCTGCCGCCCTGCTGGGCATAGCCGCGGGCACCACCCTGCAGGCTTACTACTTCGACCCCACCTACGCACGAGATGACTACCGCGGCATCGCCCGCTACATCGAGGCGGAGGAGCGCCCTGGCGACCGCATCATCCTGGACGCGCCCGGCCAACAGGAGGTGTTCACCTACTACTACCGGGGGCAACTCCCCATCTATCCCCTGCCCCGGCAGCGTCCCCCCGATGCCAAGGCGTTGACCGCCGAGCTGGCGCAGCTCACGGCCACTCCCGGCCGCATCTTCGCTCTGCTCTGGGCGACGGAGCAGGCCGATCCCCAACACATCGTGGAGAACTGGCTGGCTCAGGCCGCCTTCAAGGCCTCCGACAGCTGGCACGGAAACGTCCGACTTGCCATCTACGCCATCCCCGACTTCCAGATCCCTCACGACCGCATCACGTCCACCGACTGGCGCTTCGGGGATCCCCCGCTGCTGCGGCTGAGCGGTGTAGGGCTGGGGACGGACGCCATCACCTCCGGAGAGGTGCTCCCCATCAGCCTGATCTGGGAGGCGCTGCGCCCCATCGAGGAGCGCTATAAGGTCACCGTACAGCTGCTGGATGGAAGGGCCCAGGTGATCGCCCAACGGGATGCGGAGCCGGGAGGAGGGTTGCGGCCGACGACGAGCTGGGAGGTCGGGCAGCCCATCGAGGACGGCATGGGGGTATTGGTGCGCCCCGGCACCCCGCCCGGCACCTACCAGCTGATCCTGGCCGTATATCGGGCGACGGACGGCGCGCGGCTTCCCGTGGGCGACGACGACCATGTGACGCTAGGGCAGATACAGGTACAACGGCCGGAGACGCCCCCCGCGCCCATCACGCTGGGCATGCAGTACACCCGCCCGGTCGACTTCGGGCCGATCCGACTCCTGGGCTTCGACGTCTACAAGCGGGGATTCCGACACGCGCCGGACACCCCGCTGGGGCCGGGGGATCGGCTACACGTAGCGTTGTACTGGCGCGCCGAGAAAGCGCCCGGACGGCGGCTGATTATACGCCTGGAGCTGGACGACGGGCGCTCGACCGTGGAGGCCGATCCGGCGGGCGAGATGTATCCCACGACCCGGTGGACGGCCGGAGAGGTGGTACGCGGCGATCACGACCTGCCCTTGCCGGCCGATCTATCATCCGGTCGCTACGCCCTCTACCTGACCGTACTGGACGCCGGGCAGCCGGTGGGCCGGCGTATCCGGCTCACGCGAATATCCGTGCAGTAGATCCTGATCTCCTCAAAGGCACGGTTTGACAGCCCCTGCATCCGCGGGTATCCTCCGGGCACCGGCCGTCAGGAGTAACGGCCCTGCATCGTGAACCGTTTGCACTTGTGAACCACAGGCTCACCTGGAAACGAAGCTTCCCTGATCGAGGCAAATCAGCCGTATCCCCTATCCAGGGACGAGCCCAACCGCATAAGGAGGATGTTGAGTATGTTTCTGCGTTTTGGCCGCTCTCTCTGGCTGGCCCCGCTCACGCTGATCCTGGTCATCGCCTTGCTTCATCCATTGGCTACGGGAGCCATCAGCACAGCCCAACCGGTGATCAACGCGCTACGCGACGAATCGCCCGTCACCCCCACCCCCACCGCCACACTCACCCCAAGCGACCAACGAACCCTCGTCTACGGGCGGGTGACGGTGGACGGCCAGCCAGCACCCGTAGGCGCCGTCGTCACGGCCCACAACCCGCGTGGGGATACCGTCGGCACCTTCACCGTCGTCTACCCCGGCTTGTACGGCGTCATGCCGGTCTACGGCGAGAACCCGCCGGCCCCCGGCATGCGTGAGGGCGAGCCGGTCTCATTCGAGGTGGACGGCGTGCCCGCCACGCCCTCCGTCACCCTCAACTGGACAAACGACAACGCCTTCCATCGGGTCGACCTGTCCGCCACGGCCCCCACGCCGACTCCCACGCCAAGCCCCACACCTGAAGGGTATGGATGGGCGCTGAAGTTCACCATCCCCAAGCCGCCGCCATCGATCAAGGTGTGGGGGATCTACTTCCCCAGCCGGGACATCGGCTACGCGGTGGGCGGGCCGGAGTGGACCGCCAACACGGGCACGGCTTTCATCTACAAGACCTCTGATGGCGGCGAGACCTGGACGGAGCTGACCAACCATCCCATGACGGCCGAGAAGGGGTTCCTGTCGGCCATACATTGCAAGGATACGTACACGTGCTGGGCGGTGGGTCGGTTCGCCACCATCCTGCGCACGACCAATGGCGGCGTCTCCTGGGGGAAGATGCCCCGCCCCAACGATCTCAGCGGGGGGCTGTACGGCGGCTTCCTTTACTCCGTGCTCTGGACGGGCAACGGCAACACCGTGCTGGTGGGGACCACGCTGAACTTCATCCTCCGGGCCACCGATGGGGTGAACTTTAACCCGGTGCAGGTCAGCAACAACTTCGTGGTGCGCGATATCGAATGCCCCACGCCCAGCATCTGCTACGCGGCTGCCAAAGGGCGGCTCTACACGACGGTCAACAACGGCGCGAGCTGGGGGGCGAAGAAGTGGTACGATCCGAACAACCCGACCACGGAGCCCCGGGCGGATCGCTACGCCTATGACCTCAGCTTCCTGGACACGAACACGGGATGGATCGCGACCACGCTGGAGGATGCTCCCCCGGGCATACCGCCCAGCACCATCCTGAAGGTCACCAACGCCACCGCAAGCTCCCCCACGTTCGAACAGCAGGCGACCTTCCCGGTCGTCCTGGAGCGCCTGCAGATGGTGAGCGAGACGGTGGGATACGCCGTGGGCTGGCAGGGGAACGTCTACCAGACCACCGACGGCCAGACGTGGGTGCCGATCGGCGGGCCGCCCACTACGGCAAACCTGGTGTCGCTGTTCGCCTTCGATGAGAACGACCTGTGGGTGGGCGATGATCAGGGGAACATCTGGCACTACTCCGGGCCGCCGCCCACGCCGACGCCGACCAGCACGCCCACGCCGACGGAGACGCCCACCATCACACCGACACCCACCGATACGCCGACGCCGACCAGCACGCCCACGCCGACCAGCACGCCCACACCCACCCCGACGCCGACGCCGGAGGAGGATCGAACCTATCTGCCCATACTGCTGTCGGGTTCACCCACAACGCCATAGCGCCATCGACGGCATTGGGGATCCGAACGATCAGAATCCCGGAGCCTGGGAGGCTCCGGGATTCTCTTTCGCCATCCACGCACAGCGGCGCCAGCTCCCACGCGGGCGCCATCGCATGGGCGGCCGGGCGTGGGAGCCCGGCCCGCTCACAAGCGACGAGGCCTTCCCCCACCACAGCAGCGCCAGCTCCCATGCTGGCGCCACCAAGGCGGCCGGGCATGGGAGCCCGGCCCGCTCACAAGCGACGAGGCCTTCCCCTTTGCCACAGCAGCGCCAGCTCCCACGCGGGCGCCACCGAGGGCGGCCGGGCGTGGAAGCCCGGCCCGCTCACAAGCGATGAGAGCGTCCCCTGCCGTTCACCGGAGCCGAATGACATACGTGCCGTAGGGCTCCAGCGTGCCCAACGGTCGGTACCCTTCAAAGCCGCCCCCCTCTCGAACGGCGGGGGCGGGGGCCGGCTCCCCGGTCAGCACCTCCACCGGAAGCCCCTCCACCGGCTCGCCGCTCAATGGGCCGGACTCCAGATCCAGACGATAGTCGGAGATCGGCTCCCCAGACAGGTTGATGAGCACCAACAGCGTCTCCGCGTCGCTGTGGCGCAGGAAGGCGTAGATCCGCCGGTCCTCGACCGTCACCTCCCGCCAGTCCCCGACGCGCAGCGCCTCGTGGGCATTGCGGGCACGGACCAGCCGCCGGTAATGGCTGAGCAGCGAATTCGGATCCCCTGTCTGGGCGGCCACGTTGACGTCACGGTAATCGGGCTGAGGCGCCCGCCAGGCCATGACGGCGGTGGTGAACCCGGCGTTCTCGGCATCCGACCACTGCATGGGCGTGCGGATGTTCTCATCCGGCTTTCCTCCCACCTGCCCGATCTCCTCCCCATAGTAGAGGAAAGGCACGCCCGGACCCGTCAGCAGCAGGCTGGCCGCCACTTTGGCCTTGTTCACATCGCCGCGCAGCTCGGTCATCACCCGGGGCTGATCGTGATTGGTGAGGAAGGTGGCGAACTGATTGGGCGGATAGCGCTCCGTCACCAGGCGATGGGCCCGCAGCACGTAACTCCGATCGCCGAACCGGGCGCTCCGCAGCATCGCCTGTGCCGTGTCGAACTCGAAGGCCAGGTCCAGCTGATCGCCGATATACTTGACCACCTCCGTCGTCGGGCTCCACACCTCGCCGACGGTCAGCGCCTCTGGGTTGATCGACTCATAGAACGCGTAGAAGCCCCGCAGCCATGCGTGCGTGGCGGGCGTGTTCTCCTGCACCCGGCCCTCCTCGACCAGATGCTTGACCGCGTCCAGCCGGAACCCATCCACGCCCATATCCTCCAGCCAGAAGCGGATCACCTTCTCCATCTCAGCGGTGACGGCCGGATTGTCGTAGTTCAGGTCGGGCATCCCCGCCCAAAAGATGCCGTAATAATAGCCGGTGGGAGAGCGATGCCAGACGCGCTGTCCCCACGGCCCCTTGTAGCCCGGATCCTGGTCGGACCAGATGTAGAAATCCCGGTAGGGGCTGTTCGGATCGCTGCGGGCGCTCTGGAACCAGGGATGCTTGGAGCTGGTGTGATTCAGCACCATATCGATGATCACCCGGATGCCCCGCCGGTGGGCCTCCGCCATGAGCCGCCGGAAGTCCTCGTTCGTGCCATACTCCGGATCGACCCGGTAGTAGTCCGCCACGTCGTACCCGTGGTAGCTGGGCGACTCCATGATGGGCATCAGCCAAATGCCGGTGATCCCCAGGTCATCCGTCGTGGCGGGATCGCCGTCGTTCAGATAGTCCAGCTTCTCGATGAGGCCATTCAAGTCCCCCACGCCATCGCCGTCGCTATCGTAGAAGCTGCGCACGAAGATCTCATAGAAGACGGCGTCGTTCCACCAGGCATGCGGCTCCCTCTCCCCGACGCCCTCCGGGGTAGGTGTCAACGTGGGACTGGGCGTGGGCGTATCCGTAGGAGCCGGCGTGTCGGTCGGCGTCGGCGGGACGGGCGTGATCGGCGGGAAGACACAACCGGCCACCAGGACGAACACCAGCAGCAAAAGCCACCTATGGACATGTCGCATGTGCACCACTCCTCCCCTATTCAACCCGTACCCGCTCAGGATCCAGCGCGGGATCCCCTCACCTCGCCGATGTACACCTCGAACGGCCCAACGGAGAGCGCCGAGAGCTCATCCTCTGAGGCGTCGCGATCCCGGCTGGAGAAGAGCACCCGGGATACGGAGTCCTCCAGGTCGAAGCTCAGCACCTGCTGACGATCCGACATGTTCAGCACGACCAGGCAGCTCTGCCCGTCCGCCTCGCTGCGACGCAGGAAAGCCAGATAGTCCTCGGCGTCCTCATGAAGCGGCTCGTACTCACCCACGATGAGAGCCGGCGTCTCGCGACGCAGGCGCAACATACGCCGGTAGAAGTTCAACAGCGAGTCCGAGTCCTCCAACTGCTCCTCGACGTTCACGCCCTGCGCGTAGTTCGGGTTCACGGGCAGCCAGGTCTGCACTCCCGCGGGGCTGAACCCGGCGTTGGGCGCGTTGGCCCACTGCATCGGCGTGCGGCACTTGTCCCGGCCGATCTGGTTGGCGATGGCCAGAGCCTCCGTGGGAGGGATTCCCATCTCCTGCACAAGCGTGTGATACGCCCGAACGCCCAGCATATCCCGAAACTGGTTGATGTCCTCGAGCGGCAGATCCGTCATGCCGATCTCCTCACCGTAGTACAGGAATGGGGTCCCCTTGAGCGTAAGCATGAGCGCCAGGCAGATGCGGGCCCACTCGGCGTCGTGCTCCCCATCGCCGAAGTGGCTGATGATTCGCGAGGTATCATGATTGCCCAGGGTGTTGCAAGGCCAGGCGCCGGGCGGCAGGGCGGACAACCGCTCCCGCTGGTTGGCGCGCACCCACTCCGGCGTGAGCCGATCCGTCCGCATCAGCGGAAAGTTGAAGACGAGATGCAGCTCATTGGTCCCATCGCCATAGAAGGCGATGTCGTCCGCCTCCCCCACCAGCACGCGATCCGGATATTCATCGACCACGGACCGCAACTCCTGCATCAGGTCGTGGACTTCCGGCCGATCGACCTGGTACCGGAACATCTCCCGCCGCTGCCTTCGCAGATAGGCCGCACGTTCCGTCTCCTCGCCCCGAAGCGCCAGAAGCGCCTTATACAGGTCGACCTGGGTGATCTCAGCCTGGTGATCAGGCATCTCCGGATCCTCGAAGATGGTGCTAACGGCATCCAGGCGAAAGCCGTCCACCCCCAGCTCCAGCCAGAAGCGGACGACATCGAACATGGCCTCCTTCACCTCCGGGTTGCGCCAGTTCAGATCGGGCTGTTCCTTGAGAAAGAAGTGATAGTAGTACTGATCCGTGGCGGGGTCATACTCCCAGGCGGAACCGCCGAAGATGGAATACCAGTTGTTCGGCGGGCCGCCGTCCCTCCCATCGCGCCAGATATACCAATCTCGCTTGGGATGATCCCGGCTGGAGCGAGACTCCTGGAACCAGGGATGCAAATGGGACGTGTGGTTCAGAACCAGGTCCAGGATCACCCGGATGTCTCGCCGATGTGCCTCGTCGAGGAATCGCCTGAAATCGTCCAACGTCCCATACTCAGGCGCCACTCCCTTGTAGTCGGAGATATCGTAGCCACAGTCGAACTGCGGCGACGGGTAATGAGGAGACAGCCAGATGGCGTCGATCCCCAGATCCCGCAGGTAGTCCAGACGCTCGATGATCCCCGGCAGATCGCCGATGCCATCGCCGTTGCCGTCGGCGAAGCTGCGAGGATAGATCTGATAGAAGACAGCCTTCTGCCACCACGTCAACATCATTCTCCTCCACGTGATCTATCAGAGCGTATCTGAGGATTCACCGGGCCGACACGCCCTTAGAAAATTTGCCGGCAAGGTGTCTGAGGGGCTCCCTCAGCTACCAGCTCCGCAGGGGGAGGTGTGGAGGGGTCCTCCCCTCCACAGAAACCCCACTTTTCCGGCCTGCACCTGCCTTTCTCGGCCCTTCCCAAAGGGCCCAGGCCGAAGCCAGGCAGGTCGAAGGCAGAAGAAGGGCTTTCTCCGGAGGGGTGGAGCCCCTCCCTCTGGTTTGGCCCTTTGGGTAGCGAAGGGCAGTGCCCTTCGCTACCCATACAAGATATAGGGGGATGCCACAAAATAGGCCGCATATATAGGACCTCAAAGAAAAAGGCCAAACTCCAGGGAGGGACGGAGCCTCTCCGGGCCTCCCCGTGTGGGCCGTGAACGCCACGAAAAAACGGCGGCAGGTCACCCGGCCGCCGAAGGAAGCCGACACATTCGTCGATGAACACCCGATAACCTCACATCACACGACGAGGGCCAGCAAGAGGATCGCCAACTCGATACCGATCGTCCAGCCGAACAGCCGCCACGATGACCGCTGCCCGACCCGCTTGTAATGATACTCACCCGTCCCAATGGCGAGCGCCAGCCACACCAGGCCCATAACGAGCACGGACCAGTGCCCCATAGAGACGGCCGCCCAATAGATGGTATCATGCACGTCCGTGACCCCGCCCAATCGGGCGTATATCCGAAACAGCATGTCTCGGATGATCACGATCTCCCACAACCCAACAAGAAGCGTGCCGATCCACAAGACCAGGGCAAGCACGCCCGCCGGCACTCGTTTGAGACGCATACCCCTCCTATGAACGCTCACACCCCGCGCAATTGCAGCTCATCCGCCCGGTGACACGCGACCCAATGATCTGGCTTCAGCTCCCGGAACTCCGGCGGCTCCTGCTCACAGATCGGCTCCGCGTACCGACAGCGAGGATGGAAATAGCACCCGCTGGGCGGGCTCGCCGGGTCCGCCACATCCCCGGGCATCAAGATACGCTCCGACTTATACAGCGGATCGGGCTTGGGCACGGCGGAGAGCAACGCCTCGGTATACGGGTGCAGTGGATTCGTATACAGATGCTCCACGTCGGCCATCTCCACCACTTTGCCCACATACATCACCGCCACGCGATCGGAGACGTGCTGAACGACGCTCAGATCATGGGCGATGAAGATATAGGAGAGGTTGAAGTCCTTCTGCAAATCCAGCAGCAGGTTCAACGTCTGCGCCTGGATGGACACATCCAAAGCGGACACAGGCTCATCGCAGATCACCAGGCGCGGGTTCAAGGCCAGCGCGCGAGCGATGCCGATCCGCTGTCGCTGGCCGCCCGAGAACTCGTGTGGGTAGCGGCGCATGTGCTCCGGCCGAAGCCCCACATGTTCCAGAAGCCGGACGACGGTCTCCTCCACCTCGGGTCCCCGCCCCATGCCATGGATCTCCATCGGCTCCGCGATGATGTCGAACACCGTCATGCGGGGGTTCAGAGAGTTGATGGGGTCCTGGAAGATCATCGCCATCTCCTGCCGGACCAGCTTCATCTGCTCCTTGTCCAGGCTGAGCAGGTCCACCATCTCCTGCTCGCCGTTGGACGAAAGCACGCTCGTCCTGAAGTGGATCCGGCCCGAGGTCGGCTCGTACAGGCGGATGATGCATCGCCCCGTGGTGGTCTTGCCACAGCCGCTCTCCCCCACCAATCCCAGCGTCTCGCCCTCCCGAACGTACAGACTGACGTCGTCCACCGCCTTCACGTATCCCACGGTCCGCCGAAGGAGCCCGCGCTGGATGGGAAAGTACTTCTTCAGGTCCTGGACTTCCAGCAGGATGTTCTCTTGCCTTTGCTCCGCCATGGTTACGCTCACTCCCCCTCGTATAGCAGGCACTTAACCCAATGCCCCTCTTCGACCTCAAGCCACTCCGGCTCGACACGGTCGCACTTGCCCGGCATGAAGTCCGGGCATCGGGGATGGAAGAGACACCCCGTCGGCAGATGGAAGGGGTCAGGCACCATGCCTTTGATGGAGGCCAGCCGCTGTCGCCTCTTCTTTCCCAGGTGAGGAATGGATTCCAGCAAGGCTCGCGTGTAAGGATGCTTGGGCTCGTAGAACACCTTGACGACGTCAGCCCGCTCCACGACCTTGCCCAGGTACATGACCACGATCTCTTGCGCCATCTCAGCCACGACGCCCAGGTTATGCGTGATGAACATGATGGCCATGCCCACCTCTTCCTGCAGATCCCGCATGAGATCCAGGATCTGCGCCTCGATGGACACATCCAGCGCCGTCGTAGGCTCGTCGGCGATCAACATGTCCGGCTGACAGGAGAGGGCGATGGCGATCATCACGCGCTGCCGCTGGCCGCCGCTTAACTGATGGGGATAGCTGTCCACGCGCTCGGTCGGATTGGGGATCCCGACCTTGCGCAACATCTCGATGGCGATCTCACGCGCCTCCTGCTTGGAGACGTGTCGGTACGCCTGGATCGCCTCCGTCATCTGGCTGCCGACCTTGCGCACGGGCACGAGCCGATGCAGGGTGACCGCCTCGATGATGTGAGCGCCGGCGGTGTACACGGGGGTCAGGGAGCTCATGGGCTCCTGGAAGATCATGGCGATCTCCCCACCCCGGATCGATCGGATCTCCTGGCCATCCGGGTCCAGCTCAACCAGGTTGACCGTCTCCGTGATCTCAGAGCCATTGTCCTGAGAGCGGCGATAATACAGGATCTCCCCGCCCACGATCTTGCCCGGCCTGGGGACCATGTTCAGGATCGCCCGAGCGGTGACGGACTTGCCGCAGCCACTCTCGCCGATGACCCCCAGCGTCTGGCCCCGCTTGATATCGAAGGTGACCCCGTCCACCGCCTTGATGATGCCTTCCCGCACATCAAACTGAACCTTCAGGTCTCGTACCTCTACGAGCGGCTCACTCATCACCCAGTCCTCCTATCGGCTACCGTAGGGGTCTAGCGCATCCCGCAGCCCGTCACCCAACATGTTATAGGCGAGGATGGCCGTGATGACGAAGGGCACAGGGGTCAGCAGCCAGGGTGCGAAGCGGATGGAACGCACGTTGCTGACCTCCTGCAACAGCACCCCCCAGCTGGTGAGCGGCGGCCGCAACCCCAGCCCCAGCCAGCTCAGCGCCGTCTCCGCCAGGATCATGCCGGGAATGGCCAGCGTGGCGATGACGATGATATGACTCAAGGCGCCGGGGATCAGGTGGCGGAACAGGACCCGTCTATCGCTGGCCCCGAAACTCAAGGCCGCCAACACGTATTCCCGCTCGCGCAGGGAGAGCACCATGCCTCGCACCTGCCGGGCCAGCCCACCCCAGCGCACGATGGCCAGGATCAGCGTGAGCATAAAGTACACCCAGATCGGGGACCACTGCGGCGGGATCACCGCCGCCAGCGCCATGAAGAGCGGAATATCCGGGAACGCGGCCAGGAACTCCGTCACGCGCTGGACGAACATATCGATCGCGCCGCCGTAATACCCGGAGATGGCGCCCAACACCGTCCCCAAGAGGATCGTCATGATCTGCCCCAACAGGCCGATCAACAGGGACAGGCGGCCGCCGTATATGATCCGGGAGAAGAGATCACGCCCCAGGCGATCCGTGCCGAACAGGAACACGTGCGCCTCCGGATCGTTCGGGTCGGTGCCGAAGAGATGGATATCCATCGGGATCAACCCGAGCAGCTTGTACGGCTCGCCGCGCACGAAGAAATAGATGGGGTACCGCTTGGACGTGTCCACCACGTACGTGCGCTTCCGCAGCACCGGATCGATCTTCTTCTCCAGACCGTACACGAAGGGCCGCAGGTGGAACTTCCCCTCCGTATCGACGAAATGAATCCACTGCGGCCGAGCCTCCAGGTAATCCGACTTATGCTCCAGGAGATACGGGGCGAAGAACTCGGCGAACAGCGCGCACACGAAATAAAAGGACAAAACGATGATCGCACCCACGATGGCCAGCCTATTCCGCTTAAACCGCCACCATACCAGGTTCCAATAGCTCTGCTTGATCTGCTTCTTGGGGCGCCCAGTGGTCTCAGGCGACTCGTTCACAGTCATCACGCTTTCCCTCCAACAGTACCAGCCGGTGATTCACCAACAGCAGGCCCATCCACAAAGCCGCCGTTGCGATGCCATCCACCCATCACTCAAGTCGGATGCGCGGGTCGGCCCAGGCGAGCATCAGGTCAGCCAGCAAGTTGCCGATGAGCAGGAAGATGGTATAGAAGACCAGCCCCGTGCCAGCCAGGTACATGTCCTGCGTTTGAAGCGCCGTCACGAACAAGGGCCCCGTTGTGGGCAAGTTGAGCACCATGGCGACCAACGCGTTGCCGCCGATGATGCTGGGCAGCGCCTCGGATCCCAGGATGACGATCAGCGGGTTGATGGCCACCCGCACGGCGTGCTTCCACACGACGGTCCGGTTGGGCAGACCACGGGCCCGCGCCGCCTCCACGAAGGGCTGCCCCAATGTATCCAACAGGTTCCCCCGCATGATGCGGATCAGGCCGGCCGCGCCGGTGACGCTGCCGATCAACGCCGGGATCCATAAATGCTTCAGCAGATCGATCACCTTCCCCAGGCTCCACGGCGCGTCCTGATACTCGCGAGAGAAGAGCCCGCCGATATCCTGCTTCAAAATCACGGCGGCGAAGAACAAGACGATAAGAGCCAAAAGGAAACCAGGCGTGCCCAGGCCAATGAAGCTGATCGTGGTGAAGATCTGATCCCCCACGGAGTACTGGTTTACGGCCGAGTAAACGCCCACAGGGATCGCGATGATCCAGGTGATCGCCAGGGTGGCGATCGCCAACACCGCCGTCAACATGAGACGCTGGCTGAGCAGGTCGCTCACGGGGCGTTCGTACTGAAAGGACTCACCGAAATCCCCTTTGATGAAGTGCGACGCCCAGATCCAGTAGCGCGTCAGGAGCGGCTTGTCCAGGCCGTAGCGAGCCCGGTACTCGGCGATGCGCAACTCGGCGCTGCGATCCCCTCGGGCCTCCAGCTCGGCCAGCTTCTGCGTCAGGAAATCGCCTGGCGGGAGATCGATGATGAGGAAGCCGACGAAGGAGACCAGCACGACCATGATCAGAGCGTACGCCACACGTCGTATCAGGTAAGTGAGCATACAAACCTCCCAACCTGGGCATAGGGCTGACGAGCTCTTCAAGCCCGTCAGCCCTCGCTACCTCATTGCCTATAAAGATATGGCGGACGGGTCCCCGCCATGTTGTCCACTACGGTTACTGCTCGATCCAGTACTGCTCCGGATGCTGGTTGCCGGGGCTGCCAGGCGCCCACGGGCCCAGGATGCCGTAGTTGGACACGTTGTGGAAGTTGTTCTTGACCACCACGGGCATCGGCTGGTCGCCCGCCGCGCCGAGCGTGAACGGCCCTTCCTCGATGTGGATGCGGATGGCCTCCCACACGATCTCATGCCGCTTCTCGATATCCGGCTCGGCCAGCCCCTTCTTGTAGAGCTTCAGCAGCCGATCGGCGGGGCTTCCAGGCTCCGGCTTCCACCCTTCCTTGCCACCCGTCTCGTTCCACTTGCCCTCCATGGGCCAGGCTCGATTGCCCCGGGTGGGGAAGATCCAGTCGGGATAGGTCCAGATGTCCACCTCGGAGGCGTGGGCAGCACGCAGCATGTACTTCCCCTCTCGCTGCCGCAGGTCCCAATCCGGCTGCCCCTGCAGGTTGTTCAGGATGCACTTGATCCCGACCGCCTCCAGGGCCTCCTTCAGCACCTGGGAGCCCTCGACCGGAACCTGCTCACCACCCCACAGACCCACATCGATGATGAGCTCGAACTTCTTGCCGCTGGGCAGCTCGCGCCAGCCATCGCCATCCTGGTCCACCATGCCCATCTCATCCAGCCAGGCCTTGGCCTTGTCCGGATCGTACTCGGCGTCGGCCTGCTGCCACTCCTTGAAGACCTTCTGGCCCTCCGGGCTGGCGAAGTGCCACGACTGCGGGCTGATGGTGGCCTGCTGCGGCGTGCCGATGCCATCCCACACCACGTCGATGAGATGCTCGCGATCCAGCGCCACGGAGATGGCCTTGCGGAACCGCTTATCCCGCAGGACGTCGCGAATCTCCTCGTCATCGACGAAGTCCTGGTTGATCAGCCAGCACGGCCAGCCGCCGGCGCCGTTCATCCAGCCCTCCTGCAGGTGGTAGCCACCGGACTCGGCCTGCTCGGCCAGGAAGGGGATGTCGCGCGGGTCGTCGGTGCCACGGAAGGTGCAGTCGTACTTCCCCTGCGAGATCTGGAGCACCCGGACTTCCTTCTCCGGCACGATGGCGATATCCAGCTTGTCGATGTACGGGAGCTGGTTGCCCTCCGTGTCCACCTTCCAGTAGTAGGGGTTGCGCTCCAGCACCGCCCGCTCACCGGCGACATACTCCACCGTACGCCAGGCGAAGAGGACAGGATAGTCCGGATTCTCCCACCACTTGTCCATCTGCTCCAGGGTGTCGTAGTCGCTGTCGGGGTTGTACTTGGGGTGGAACTGCTTGAGGTAGTGCTTGGGCTTCATCAAGGGCTCCCACTCCCAGAAGCCCTGAGCCAGGATGTAGGGGGTGATCCACTGCGGCGTGTCCCACTTCATGACCATGGTGTAGTCATCGGGGAACTCCACATCCATGGGCTCCTGGGTGCTCTTCCAACCCCACCACGGCACCTGGACGACCTTGTAGTCCTCGTTAGTGGCCAGATCCTCCCACCAGAACTTCAGGTCCTCCATGGTGAAGGGCTCGCCGTCGGACCACTTGACGCCCTTGCGGAAGTAGAGGGTGACGGTCGTGCCGTCCTCGGACCACTCGTACTTGTAGGCCAGGCCCGGGCCGTACCCGGTGTAGTCCGGCTTCCAGCGGATGGGCGGGTCATACAGCCACATCTTGATGTTGGGAATCCTCGGATCCCAGGTCACGGCATGCCAGGTGCCGCCGTACTGGCCGATGGACTCCTGCGGGGCGACGACGTCCAGATCCTCCGGCAGGCGCTCGTCCACGGGCGGGAGCTTGCCAGCCTTCACCAGCTCCGCCAGCATGGGCGCCTCGTTGTACTTGCTCACCTCCACCGGCACAGGAGTCGGCGTGGCCTCCTCAGCCTTGATGGCACCGGTCGGAGCGGTCGGCGTCGGCTTGGCCTCCTCCACCGGCGCCGCCGTCGGCGTCGGCGCGGCACCGCCCGCACACGCAGCGGACACGGCCCCCGCGGTCACGATCGCGGACAGCCGAAGGAACTCACGACGGGTTATGGATCGCTTGCTCATGGTTTCACCTCCAGGCGAGATATGAAAACGCGCAAGGATGCTCGGAAAATCAACGGTTCATCGCCAGTGTCGCCCGTTCACACCACCTCCTTCCCTCGACAGAATGCCTGGGAGGGGAGACACAGGCTCTCTCCGCCCCCGGCTCATCTGATGCCAGCGCCACGCCCACAGCAAACGGGATGGGGTCGATAGGCATCGCCATTCAGCAATTTCCCCTATAGCGCCAATCCGCCTACAACCAATACGCTGTGAACCGTAACGGCGCGGGGGAGAGGAATGATCAAACCGCCCGATCGATGACCACACGGATCGAGCAAAGCCGCCGGATTCGATGAACGTCTCCCGGTATGTGGATCCACCCGGATACGCCAACCGGCCTTCCATTCTCGAAAAGAGGGTGACATCCTTGCCCCCGTCGAGGCTCCCGATGAGCGATTATGAAACAGCAGAAAATGTGGGAAGATAAAGAGGGCAACAACTCGATGGAGATTATACCACTTTCTCCCCCGGGTGTCAACGAAGTACACCTAATTTCTATGAAAGCACTTTCACCCCGAGATGCAGGGAAGAGAAGGGGAGCGCCTCATAAATTTCAGCGCGGGCGATCGCCCACAGCCGGAGATGCTCAGAAAATGCGATGGGAACCACCAAAGCACTAAGAGCGTGTCTGAGAATTTACCGGCACGGTGTCTGAGGGTCTCCCTCAGCGACCAGCTCCACAGGGGGAGGTCCCCTCCACGGAAAACCCCACTTTTCCGGCCTGCACCTGCCTTTCTCGGCCCTTCCCGAAGGGCCCAGGCCGAGGTCAGGCAGGTCGAAGGCAGAAGAAAGGCTTTCTCCGGAGAGGTAGAGCCCCTCCCTCCGGTTTGGCCCTTTGGGTAGCGAAGGGTAGTACCCTTCGCTACCCATACCAAGATATAGGGGGATGCCATAAAAGAGGCCGCATATATAGGACCTCAAAGAAAAAGGACAAACTCCAGGGAGGGGCAGAAGCAATGGCATTTCTCAGACACACTCTAAGCTCGACTTTGTACGAAGTTTGATAAATAAGCGTGGGCAAGGTAAGCTTTGACCAGACTCTACTCCAGAGGAGGTCAAAGATGCTTACCCTGCCCGAAGCAATTATGCCATTGTTGGAGCCGTTCTGTCCACTGTTCCATCGTTCGACGTGGGTCAAGGTGCAGGTTCTGCTCGTGGGGGCCATTCTGGCGGTGGGCAAGCGCACCGTTACCTCGGCTCTGCGAGTGATGGGGGTGAGCGATGAAAGCGGTTTTGCCAAGTACCATCACGTGCTGAACCGAGCGGTTTGGTCGTCCCACCGGGTGGCCGAGATGCTGCTGGCGCTGCTGATGGTCCATTTGGATAAGGGCACGGGCCCCCTCGTGTTTGGGATCGATGAAACCATGTTGGGGGCTAAAGATCACGGCCCGGGGCATCTATCGCGATGCGGTGCGCTCGAGCAAGCAACACTTTGTCAAGACCAGTGGTCTGCGCTGGATCAGTATGATGTGGCTGACATGGATCCCCTGGGCCCACCGGACTTGGGCCTTGCCCTTTCTCACCGTGCTCGCACCCTCGGAAGGCTATTATGAAACGTCGGTGCGACGGCATAAGACGTTGACGGACTGGGCCCGGCAGATGATCTTTCAACTCCGGCGCTGGATCCCCCATCGGCCGCTGGTCGTGGTGGCCGATTACAGCTATGCTGTGCTGGAGCTTCTCCATGCCTGTCAGCAGTTGGCCCATCCTGTGACCCTGATTACCCGCCTGCGCCTGGACGCCGCTTTGTATGAACCGGCCCCTCCCTACTCCGGCAAGGGACGCCCCCGCAAGAAAGGCCAACGCTTGCCCACCCTGGAGGCCGTGCTCAACAGCGCTCAAACTGTCTGGCAAACGGTGACCGTGACCTGGTATGATCAGCATCCCCGCACCATGGAAATCGTCTCCCATACCGCCGTCTGGTACCACCCCGGCAAACCACCGGTCCCGCTGCGCTGGGTGTTGGTGCGTGACCCGCAGGGGGAGTATGAAACGATCGCCCTATTGGCGACCGACCCCGACCTCGCTCCCATCCAGATCGTCAACTGGTTTGTGCAACGCTGGCGCCTCGAAGTGACGTTTGAAGAAGTCCGCATGCACCTCGGTGTGGAAACACAACGCCAATGGTCGGACAAAGCCATTGCCCGCACGACGCCCGCCCTGTTGGGCCTCTTTTCTTGGATCACTTTGGCAGCCCATCTTCTGGCCCAACAGCACCAGGTCACGGTGCGCCAGGCTGCCTGGTATGTGAAGGTGCACCCCACCTTCTCTGATGCCATCAGTTGGGTCCGTCAAGCACTCTGGTTCCCGACGGCGACTTTTTGCATGTCGCCTCGCGAGTCGGATATGGTGAAAATCCCGCGATCCCTTCTGGATCGCCTGGTAGATACCGTCTGTTACGCTACCTGAACGTACAAAGTCGAGCTAAGATCCTCAGAGTTTGGAGAGCTTACGAGTGTGAGAAGCGGCCTCGCTATACTCCTTTCCATGCCCTTCTTGGTGTCTTGGTGGCTTCGTGGCGTGTTCTTCAGACACATTCGCAGACGCCGACGACGAGGCGACACGCCCCCATCCACGCCGAAATCGGGTTGCACAAATCCGGGATGTGCGCTAATATCCCCCTATCCCTGCAGATCCCCTGCCAAGATCACCGAGAAGCCCGGCGACACGCGACCACTGAGGTGACGCATGCTGAGACAAACGTTTGACCGAGAGTTGCAGCGGCTCCAGGATGATATCCTGGCCCTGGGTGATATGGTGGAAAAGGCGCTCTTGGAATCCGTGGAATGTCTGAAGAGACAGGATCAGGAATGCGCCCGCCGGATCATCGCGAACGACAGCCAGATCAACGCGAAGCGGTTCGCCATCGAGTCGGACTGCCTCACCCTGATCGCCACACAGCAGCCCATGGCCAGCGACCTGCGCACCCTCGCCGCTATCCTGGAGATCGCGACCGAGCTGGAACGCACAGGCGATTACGCCAAGGGGATCTCCAAGATCAATCTGCTGATCGGCAACGCCCCCCTCATCAAGCCGCTGATCGATATCCCCCGCATGGCCGAGAAGGCGTGCGACATGCTCAGCCGCGCGCTCAAGGCCTTCGCGGAGCGGGACGTCACGGCCGCCCGGGAGATCCCCAAGGAAGATGACGAGATGGACGCCCTGTACAACCAGGTGTATCGGGAGTTGCTGACCATCATGATGTCCGACCACAGCACCATCGAACAAGCCAGTTACCTCCTGTGGGCCGCGCACAACCTGGAGCGGGCCGCTGACCGGGTGACCAACATCTGCGAGCGCGTGATCTTCACCGTGGAAGGCGAGATGATCGAGGTGGACACCGAGGAGATATAGCCCCAGCGCACCCTCCCACCGGGGCGATCGGCCGCACGCGGGGCCCTCATCCGCCACGCGGCTCCACACTATCCCCGCCCGTACCCACGCCCCTGGATCCAGCCACGCGAGGGCGGGTCCCGGCCCGCCCTACGACTTGAAGCCCTCACGATATACACACACAGGCGACTTCCCTGATCCGCCGGTAGTGTATCCAAAAGGATGGGAATCCCGCCAGGCGACCCGCGACGCCCATCGCAAGTCCACAGGGGTGATGCGAAGGGAGGTCCCTCCGCCCAAACACCCTCTTTTCCGCCTGACACCCGCCCTCTCCCGGCCTGATTCGGGTGGATAAGGCCGGGAGAGACAGGTGAGGGGCGGAATCAGAAAATTTCTTTTGAGGGGCTGCGCCCCTCAATGCTCCCCGTTGTGTTTCCACCAAGAAAGATGCACGATCGCTCCGTCGTCCACTTGCCATCTTTTGCCTCGCGTGGTATCATCTAGTATAGACTGGTATAGAGCACCCTTCCACAAGCACACCAAGGAGCCAAACACATGAGCTCTTTCCGGCTCCTCCTACAAGCCATCGACAAAGAGGCGGCCAAGCCGTTATACGTCCAGCTCAAAGAATCCCTGCTGGAGGCCATCGAAAACGGCGACCTCACACCCCATCACCGGATCCCCTCCGAGCGAGAGCTGAGCGAACTCACCGGCCTCAGCCGGATGACCGTCCGGCAGGCGGTACGCAGCCTGATCCTGGAGGGCCGCCTCTACACCGTACCCGGGAAGGGCACCTTCGTGGCCGATCCCAAGATCGAGCAGCGGCTACGCAACCTGACCGGGTTCACCGAGGAGATGCGAAACCAGGGGCTGGCACCCACATCACGCGTGCTGTCCCAGAAGCGCATCCCCGCCCCGGCCAACTGCGCACGGATGCTCCGCATCGCCCCGGGTGCGGAGGTGATGTGCCTGCATCGCCTGCGCCTGGCCGACGGCCAGCCCGTGGCCATTGAGAAGGCCTGGCTATCGCTGGAGATGTTCCCCAACCTTCTCGAGTTCGACTTCGCCGCCAACTCGCTTTACGACGTATTGCGTCGCTCCTACAGGGTCATCCTGCAGCGGGCCGAACAGGTCGTGGAGGCGACGCTGGCGGACGAGGCGACGGCGGAGCTGCTCGGGGTCTCCGTGGGGGCCCCCCTTCTAGCCTTCGAACGGATCACGTACGACTCGAACGGGACGCCCATCGAGTTCGTGCAATCCGTCTACCGCTCCGACCGGTTCCGCCTGCGCGTGGCGTTGGACGTAGGCGCCGAAGCGGAGAGCGCCGTACAACAGCTTGTCCTGCCAACCCAAACCTGAGGACCTTCCACACCATCGCCGCCCACCATCCAGGTCGTGATCTGTCGGCAAGTGGTCGACCACTTCTTCGTCGCCGTCCCAATATCCACATTCAAAACCTTAACGGAGGTGCATGATGAGCACACAGAAGAATCTCTCCCGCCGTAAGTTCCTGAAACACACCGCCGTCCTCGGCGCCGGCGCCGTTCTGGGAGGCAGCGCGCTGGCAGCCTGCGCTCCGTCCACGCCCGCGCCGGAGCCCACAAAGGCCCCGGAGGCGCCCGCTCCGGCAGCGCCCGAGCTGCCCTTCGAGGTGGCGCCCGAGGCCATCGATCCGCTGAACGTCGAGAAGGGGGTCACCATCGAGGGCGTCTTCTTCCAGGGCGGCTACGGGATCGACTATATCAAGTACGCCGCGGACATCTTCGAGAAGCTGCACCCCGAGACGAAGATGTCGGTCACGGGCATCCAGCGCGTCGGCGAGCAGCTGCGTCCCCGCTTCATCGCGGGCAATCCGCCCGATGTCATCGACAACAGCGGCGCCGGCAACCTGGACACCACCGCCCTGGCCGCCGAGGGGCAGCTTCTGGACCTGGAGCCGCTCATGAACGCGCCGGCGCTGGACACCCCCGGCAAGCTGTTCAAGGAGACCCTCTTCCCCGGCTCCCAGGATGTGGGCGTGTTCGACGGGAAGCAGCTCTTCCTGAACATCGCCTACACCGTCTTCGGCATCTGGCACAGCAAGTCCCTGTTCGAGAAGAAGGGATGGACCTATCCCAAGATGTGGGACGAGATGCTGGAGTTCTGCGAGACGGTGAAGAAGGAAGAGGGCATCTACCCCTGGACCTACCAGGGCAAGTATCCCGGCTACATGGTGTTCGGCGTCCTGATGCCGCTCATCTACAAGATCGGCGGCAACGAGGCCATCATCAACATCGACAACCTGGAGCCGGACGCCTGGCGAGCGCCCGAGGTCAAGCAGGCGGTCGAGCTTATGTACCAGCTCGCGGTGCGTGACCTCATCATGCCGGGCACGGAGGGCCTGACCCACACCGAGGCCCAGGCCGAATGGCTGAAGGGGAACGCCATCTTCATCCCGTGCGGGACCTGGCTGGAGAACGAGATGAAGGGCGTCACCCCGGAGGGCTTCGACATGGTGGTCGAGCCCGTCCCGGGCGTCCAGGGCGGCAAGGGATCGCCGGAGTCGATCTACGCCTCCTCCGGGGAGACCTACTTCGTGCCCGCCAAGGCCAAGCACCCCAGGGGCGGTATGGAATTCCTCCGTTGCCTGATGTCCAAGGCCAGCGCCAAGTTCTTCGTCACCGAGGTCAGCTCGATGATGCCGGTCATCGGCGGGACCGAGGGCGTGCAGCTGAGCTCGGCCATGGACTCGGCCATCAAGGCCGTGGCGGCCGCCGGGGACGAGATCTTCGTCTACCGCTTCAGCAGCTGGTACCGCAAGCTGGGCACGGAGGTCAGCAACCGCACCGGCGAGCTGCTGACCAAGCGCATCACCCCGGACGAGTTCATCGACGCCGTGCAGAAGGTGGCGGACGAGGTGAAGGCCGATCCGGACATCAAGAAGTACCACCGCTAAAGCCATACGCCTCGCTTCGGCGACCGGTATCAGGATACGTGTCTGGCCTGCGTCCCGCGCGGACGCGGGCCAGACGCCTTGTATCTCGCATGGAGGCGCTCCGTGTATCGCGGCAAATATCGCATCATCATCCCCTTCCTGTTTCCACCCATCGCCCTGTACCTGACGTTCGTCCTCTATCCCTACCTGCGGGCCATGTACGTGAGCCTGACCCGGTGGCGAGGGCTGACCCCCAACCCGGAGTTCATCGGCCTGGCGAACTTCGCCAAGATGCTCCACGACCAGTACTTCTGGAACGCGCTCAAGCACAACATCATCTACCTGTTCACCCTGCCCATCATCATCATCGCCATCGGGCTCTTCATGGCCTTCCTCCTGACCCAGGGGGTGCGCTTTGCGAACTTCTATCGCATCGTCTTCTTCTTCCCACAGGTGATGTCCGTCGTGGCCATCGGCGTGTTGTGGAGCTTCGTCTATCACCCCACCCTGGGGATCCTGAACGCGTTCCTGAAGCTGATCGGCATCCAGTCGCCGCCCGTCTGGCTGGGCAACCCGTCCACCGCGCTGGGCGCCGTGGGGGCCGTCGTGGTCTGGCAGACCGTGGGGTTCTACATGGTGCTCTTCATCGCCGGGATGGAGTCCATCCCCATCACCTTCTACGAGGCAGCGCTGATCGACGGGGCCACCCAGTGGCAGCTCTTCTGGAAGATCACGCTGCCGCTCCTCTGGGATACGGTGCGCACGGCCCTGGTCTTCCTGGCCATCGGCGCCATCGACATGTTCACCATCGTGCAGACGATGACGGAGGGCGGCCCCAGCCGGGCGACCGACGTGCTGGCGACCTATCTGTACGAGTCCGCCTTCCTGAACAGCGAGTTCGGCTACGCCACGGCCATCGCCGTCTCCATGTTCCTGTTGGTGTTGACGCTTTCCATCATCCTCATGCGAGTGACTCAACGCGAGGCCCTGGAGTTCTGAGATGACGACAGAAACCCTCTCCCCGGTCGGGACCCGACGGAAAGGCTCGAGCAACATCTCCGCGACCCTGGTGCGCCTGATCATCGGCATCCTGCTGATGGCATGGGCCATCATGGTGATCTTCCCCCTGCTGTGGCTGCTCTACAGCTCTCTGAAGACGGATCAGGAGATCTTCTTCAATCCCTGGTCCCTCCCGGCCACGCCCCAGTGGAACAATTTCTCACGCGCGTGGACCAAGGCGCACATCGGCACCTACTTCTTCAACAGCCTGGTCGTCGTCATCCCCTCCCTGCTGCTGACCCTGCTCTTCTCCTCGATGGCCGCCTATATCCTGGCCCGGTTCCCCTTCCCGGGCAACCGCGCCATCTTCTATCTCTTCTTGAGCGGGATGATGTTCCCCGTCTTCCTGGCCCTGGTGCCCCTCTTCTTCCTGGTGAACGGCCTCGGCCTGCTGAACACCTACACGGGGCTCATCCTGGTGTACATCGCCTACTCGCTGCCCTTCAGCATCTTCTTCCTCACGGGGTTCTTCAAGACGCTCCCCTCCGAACTCCACGAGGCGGCGATCATCGACGGCGCCAATCAGTACCAGGTCTTCTTCCGGGTCATGTTGCCCCTGGCGCAGCCCGGCCTGGTCAGCATCGGCATCTTCAACTTCCTGGGCATGTGGAACCAGTATATCCTGCCCCTGGTGCTGATGTCCGACAGCGCCAAGTACCTGCTCACCCAGGGATTGGCCTATATGCTCCATCAGCAGTATTATCTGAACGACTGGAGCGGCCTCTTCGCCGCGGTCACCCTCGTGATGATCCCCACCGTGCTGGTATATTCGATCTTCCAGGGGAGGATCCAGAAGGGCATCACCGTGGGCGCGCTGAAGGGATAGGCCGACCTCCCCACCACAAGCATTTTGAGGTGTGCCATCATGTCCGCTTCCCCCGTACGCGCCTGGGAGACCACCCTGGCCCTCGATACCTATCCGATCGGGCCGCCCGATCCCTTCCCGCCCTACCAGCTCACGGGCAACGCCAGCGTCTACCCGTATCCTCTGCTGGACACCCTCTCCACGGAGAAGGAGCGCCGCGAATACCGGGCGTTGATGCTGGAGAATCGCTACCTCCAGGTGACGGTGCTCCCGGAGTTGGGCGGGCGGATCTATCGCGTCCTCGACAAGATCAGCCAGCGCGACATGTTCTACACGACGCGAGTCATCAAGCCCGCCCTCATCGCGCTGCGCGGGGCCTGGATCGCCGGCGGCATCGAGTGGAACTTCCGCAAGGGACACCATGTGGACACGCTGTCCCCCGTGAACGGCTGGATCGCCCAGAACGACGACGGCAGCGCCAGCATCATCGTGGGACACCCGGAGTGGGTCTCCCACATGCGCTGGCAGGTGCGGATCACCCTTCGCCCGGACGACGCCGCCATTTACGTCGACATCCGGCTGAGCAACCCCACCCGAATCGCCCACCGTTACTACTTCTGGAGCAACAGCGCCGAGGCGGCCACCGACGGGCTTCAGATCATCTGCCCGGCCAGCAGCGGATGGGGATCCAGGGGGAATCGCTTCCGCTGGCCCGTGCACGAGGGCCGGGACCTCCAATGGTACCGCAACATCCCCGGCAGCTCCGACGCCTTCCTGTATGCACCCCACCGTGACTTTTTCGGGTGCTACGACCACGACGCCCACTATGGGCTGGTCCACTTCGCCGACGCGCGCCGGGCACCCGGGAAGAAGTTCTTCACCTGGGGCGTGGACGAGCATGGGCTGATGTGGGCCGAGATCCTGAGCGACGGCGACGGACCTTATGTCGAGTTGCAGGCCAGCCCCCAGCTCGATCAGCACGTGTGGGACATGTTCCCGCCCCAGACCGTCCACGCCTGGGACGAGCGGTGGTGGCCCGTGCGGGCGATCGGGGGGTTCGTGTGGGCCAACGATCGGGCGGCCGTGAACCTACAGGCCACGGACGGCCGGGTGCAGGTGGGCGTCTGCCCCTCCCGCCCGCTGGGGCGTTGCCGCATCACGCTGCAGGACGGCGATCGCATCCTCTGGGAAGCCCACGCCGATCTGGCGCCCGAGCGCCCCTTCACGACGAGCGCGGAGCTTTCCCTCGACGCGTCCGCCCGAGAGCGCCTGTCCGTACACGTGACCGACATCTCCGGGGAGACGATCATCGCCTACGATCCGAAGGTGCATACGCCGGACGTCCCGCTTCCCCCCGAGCGGCCCCGTCCACCCCGCGCGTCCATGACGGCGGAGGAGCTAACCGTCGCCGCGCGCGTGAAGGAGACGGAGGCGGAGTACGACGAGGCGCAAGACCTCTTTCGAGAGGCCCTCTCCCGTGATCCGGGGTTCTCCGCGGCCCACGTGGGGCTGGCCCGGCTGTCGGCCCGGCAGGGGCTATGGAGGGATGTCCTGGAGCACACGGAGCAGGCGTTGAAGCGGGACCCCCATCACGGGGAGGCGATCTACCTGTCCGGCCTGGCCCACGCGGCCCTGGGCGACGACGAGGCTGCCGAGACAACGCTGTGGCAGCTCCATCGCGATCCCGCCTGGGCCACGCCCGCCTTCGTCGCGCTGGGCGATCTGGCGGCGCGGGCGGGGCGGTGGCCGGAGGCGATCGAGCTGTACGAGCAGGCGGCCTCCCCGCTGACCGGCCCCCGCCTCTCGTTGGCGTTCCGCCGCCTCGGACGGACGGAGTCAGCGCTGCGCCACAGCCGGGCGGCCGTGGAACGGGATCATTGCGACGGGGCGGCCTGGGCCGAGGTGTGGTTCGCCACCCGGGAGACGGCGGACTTCGACGCGCTGCGGGCGGCGCTCATGGACCAGCCGGAGATGTGGCTGGACGTGGCCCTCTTCTACGCCGATCTGGGGGCCACGGACGAAGCCCGGGAGCTGCTATCCTGGGCCACCGACGAGGGGCACCCGGCCGCGGATCACCCCATCGCCTGGTATCACCTCGGGCGCCTCCAGGACCGGGCGGAAGATCGGGCGGCCGCTGGACAGGCGCTCCGACGGGCCCGCCGGCTGCCCCCCGCCGAGATCTTCCCCCACCGGCTGAGCACGCTGGACGCCCTCGATTACGCCCTGGCCCACGACCCGGCGGACGCCCGTGCACACCTGTACCGCGGCGAGATCCTCTACGCCCTGGGGAGGCGCCCGGAGGCGGAGGAGGCGTGGCGCGCCGCCGTCCGTCACGAGCCGGGATTGGCCGTCGCCCATCGCAACCTGGGGCTGGCCGCCTACCAGGCTGGCAGATACCAAGAGGCGCTGCGGCACTACGAGGAGGCCGTCCGGCTGGCTCCGGACCAGGTACGCCCGCACCTGGAGCGGGATCGGGCGGGGCGGGAGGCGGGCGTGGAGCCCCGCCAGCGATTGGATTGGCTGCGCCGGGCCCCCGCCAGCGTCCGGGCGGACCATCGCGTTGCGCTCCAACTGGCCCATCTGCACACCCTTGTCGGCGAATACGACGCCGCGATCGACCTGCTGGAGTCCACCTGGTTCCATCCATGGGAGGGGGAAAAGCGCGCCCGGCAGGTGTACGTGGACGCATACCTGGGACGAGCCGGCGAGGCGTATCGCCGCGGAGATTACGAGGCCGCGCTGGCCGACTGTCGCCGGGCGCTGGAGTACCCGCCCAACATCCGGGTGGGTCGCCCCCATCAGACGGCGGACGCGGCGATCGCCTACCTGGCGGGGAGGGCGGCGGACGCGTTGGGGAGGCGAGAGCTGGCCGCGTCGTTCTACCAGGCCGCCGCTCAGGAGAGCCATCCCCCCGAGTCGCCGCTGCGATACCATCAGGCGCTGGCGCTGCGCGCGCTGGGGCGAGAAAAGGAGGCCGAGGCGATGCTCGCCGGGATGGACCCGAGCCTGCGAGCCCAACTGGACGCCCAATGGGCCTGGCTGCGCGAGGGGTAGCCCATGCCACCGAGCGGGCTTCTGATCGCCATCGAGGGAGGCGGCACCCGCACCCAGGCGGCCCTCTTCGATCTCACGGGTGAGCTCCTGGCGACGGCCCAGTCGGGCCCGGTGAACGTGAACTTCACCACGCCGGAACAGGCGCGGGCCGCGGTGGAGGAGGCCGTCGCCGCCGTGCTTCGTGCGGCAGGCGCCATCCCCACCGAGGTGAAACGGGTCGCCTACGCGCTGGTGAGCACCCCCGAGGTCGCGCTGCACGCCCTGCAACGGGCATGCCCCCAGGCCGAGCGGAAGCCATACGGGGAGGGTCAGGTGGTGTTCGCCCGGGCGGGACACTACCGGCCCCACGGCGTGGCGATCGTGGCCGGCACCGGGACCAGCGCCTGGGCGATGCGCCAGGACGACGGGCGCCAGATGGCCTTAGGCGGCTGGGGCTCCCTCCTGGGGGACGAGGGCAGCGCCTACGCCGTCGGCCTGATGGGGCTGCGAGCGGCGGCGAAGGCCTGGGAGGGACGGGAGGCGCCCACCGTCCTGATCGAGGCCGTGCGCGAGCACTTCGGCCTGCGCGATCCCGATTTCAAAAAGGCGCTGATCCGCCTGGCTTACCGCAAGCCGCTGAGCCGCACGGAGATCGCCGGCTTCGCCCGGGCGGTCACGCGAGCGGCAGCGGAAGGGGATGCGGTGGCGCGCCGCGTCGTGAACAGGGCGGCGCACGATCTGGCGGAGCTGGGCCTCCAGACCGTCCGACAACTGTTCTCCCCCCAGGAGGCGCTCGTCGTGGTGGCGGCCGGCGGCCTGCTGAACGCGGGGGAGCCCATTCTGAGCCCTCTACGCCAGCGGTTGCGGGCGGAGTACCCCGCCGCCACGCTCCAAATCGGAACGGAGGAGCCAGCCGTCGCCCTGGGCCGGCTGGCTCTTTACGATATCTCTTCGAGAGGTGAGGTGTCACCGTGCTGATCGAACGCTACTTTGAGGCCATGCAAGCCAAGCTTTCCGAGATCGCCTCGGATCTGGAGCCGATCCGACAGGCCGCCCGGCTGTGCGCGGACGCGCTGGCCCAGGGCGGCGCCATCCACATCTACGATAGCGGACACCTGGTGTCCCACGAGCTGGTTCGCCGGGCCGGGGGGCTGGTCGCCCTCAGCCGTCTCTCCTTCTCGCTGAATGTGGACAATGAGGTCCGCACCCGGCCCGCCCCACCCGATCCGGACGTGCGCCAGCGTATCGGCTACATCGAGCATATCTTCGACGGAGGCCAGTTGCGCAGTGGCGACGTGTTGATCGTCGGCAGCGTGTCGGGGAAATCGGCCACCATCGTGGAGCTGGCCCTACAGGCCCGGGCCCACGGGCTGACCGTGATCGCCCTGACGGCGGTGGCCTACAGCTCCCGGCTCACGTCGGAGCACCCCAGCGGCCGGCGGCTGTTCGAGGCGGCCGATCTGGTCCTGGACAACCATGCGCCCTATGGCGACGCGATGCTCACGGTGGAGGGGCTGGATACCCCCATCTGCCCCGCCTCCGGGATCGGCGCGGCGTACGTGCTCTGGGGGGTGACGGCGGGCATCATCGAGGAGCTCCTCTCCCGGGGGTTGACGCCCACCGTCTACCCCAGCGTCAACCTGCCGGATGGCCCCGAACGGGTACGGGAAGCGGAAGAAAGAGCCCTGGAGAAGGGATGCTGATGAGATACCTAGATCAGATCATCGATCTACTACAGGAAGTCCGTGAGACGCAGGTGGAGGCGATGGAGCGAGCGGCCGAGATGATGGCCGACGCGATCATGAACGATCACATGATTTTCGTGTTCGGCCCCTCCCACGCGGGCATCCTGGCCCAGGAGCTTTTCTATCGGGCGGGCGGGTTGGTGCCCATCAACCCGATCCTCCCCCCCGGCCTGACGACGGACGTGCGCCCGGTCACGCTCACCACCCGGCTGGAGCGGCTGCCCGGCTTCGGCACTCAGATCATCGAGGAGACGCCCATCGGCCCGGGGGATGTGCTGATCTCGGTCTCCGTATCGGGGCGAAACGTGACGGTGGTGGAGGCCACCCAGGCGGCCAAGGCCCGTGGGGCGAGGATCATCGCCCTGACGT
This sequence comes from Chloroflexota bacterium, assembly GCA_013152435.1. NCBI lineage: Bacteria > Bacillati > Chloroflexota > Chloroflexota bacterium. The sequence continues at coordinate 142,560 of JAADGJ010000012.1, forward strand.
CGCTCCAGTACTCCCGCTCCGTCGCCCCCCGCAGGCCCGGCATGCCCCGCCTCTTCGAGATCGCCGATCTGGTGCTGGACAATCGGGCGCCCATCGGGGATGCCCTGGTGGAGATCGACGGCCTGCCCCAACGGGTCGGGCCGTCATCCACGGTGACGGGGGCGGCGATCCTGAACGCGGTGGTCGTGCGGACGGCGGAGATCCTATCCGAGCGGGGGGAGGAGGTGCCGATCTTCGTCAGCGCCAACGTGGAAGGCGGGGACGAGAGCAATCGGCAGTGGCTCGAACGCTACCGAGGACGGCTCACGTACCTATGAAGGGCAGAGAAGGCCAGGGATGATCGGCAGCCGTTGGCTCGTTGCCGAACGGGCCGCCAGCAAGCAAAACCAAAGTAGTAGTAGCAAAACCAAGGGAGGGCAGATTTCCATATCTGCCCTCTCGAAGGCTTGCATGGACGTGCTCGAACGCTGCCGAACGGGCCGCCAGCGAGCAAAACCAAAGGAGGGCAGATTTCTATATCTGCCCTCTCGAAGTCATGGCAGCAAAACCAAGGGAGGGCAGATTTCCATATCTGCCCTCTCGAAGTGAGAGTCGACACCCGTTGCGGCGAGGCTCCCTGTCATGGCAGCAAAACCAAGGGAGGGCAGATTTCCACATCTGCCCTCCTCAAAGCGAGTCGATATCCATTGCGGCGAGGCTCCCTGTCATGGCAGCAAAACCAAGGGAGGGCAGATTTCCACATCTGCCCTCCTCGAAGCGAGTCGATATCCATTGCAGCGAGACTTCCTGTCATGGTAGCAAAACCAAAGGAGGGCAGATTTCCATATCTGCCCCCTCGAAGCGAGAGTCGATATCCATTGCGGCGAGGTTTCCTGTCATGGCAGCAAAACCAAGAGGGGCAGATTTCCATATCTGCCCTCCTCGAAGCGAGTCGATATCCGTTGCGGCGAGGCTCCCTGTCATGGTAGAATAGAGCAGGCAAAGTCGGCTTCCTCCCCTCAAGCGCGAGGTGTTGAACATGCCCGCCATAGGCTCCAAACGCGGCTGGGTCCTCATACGGGCCGCCTTGCTGGCTTTCGTCGAGGCCGCGAATGTGTTTCCTGCCCCTGAAGGCCCGCTTCTCGCCGGAGCAGCCGCCCTGACGGCAGAGCTCACAGCACTGTTCACCACGAAGCGGAAGAGCCTACCCCGGGAAGCCCGAGATCTTCTCGCCTCCCTGAGAAAGGATTACCAGCAGCTGTTGGAGGCCGAGAGGGACCGCGCTGATCTCTCCCAGGCGGTGGAGACTGCCCTGGGCATACTGGTCCATCACGGTCTGGGGCCTGACGGGCTAGTCGCCCAGGGCCTGGACCCTGACCGGGCCGCCCGGCAGACCCTTCGCGATGGCGCGGCTTATCTACGGGACCTGGAGCAGGCCACGGAAGACCTGGTGAAGCGGTTGGTGCGCGAGCACTATCGCCTGCTGCTGTCCCATGAACGAGCCCTAAATTACGTAGGTGTGGAGGCGTTGGCCGTCCTGCTGGAAGGGAGCGAGAAACTACAGGACCTCCTGCTGCGTCTGCTGGAGGCCGACCGGGTGCGGGCCCGTCGCCACGTGCGCTGGCCCGTGCGCAGCTACGCCCCCGAATGGGGCCTGCAGCCCGTCATGTTGCGACCGGAATACAGGCTGGTGGACTACAACAAGAGCCAGGCTCATGAGAAGGCCCGAGACGAGCTGTTGGCCTGGCTGCGGGGATTGGCCAAACAGCCTGTGGACCAGCGGGTAGGCGTGCGTCTCTATGTGGGCCCCGGAGGTGCGGGGAAGACCCGCCTGCTCCTGGAGGTGGGGGACGCCCTGCGAGCGGAGGGCTGGTCCACAGGTTTCCTGGCCGTGGATGGGGCCACCGAGGAGAACGCTTGCTGGCTGGTGGATGCGCCCGGCCCAACGCTGCTGATCGTGGACTACGCAGGGACCCGCTCCGGCGAGGTAGAGGCCCTGCTGGACGCCCTGGCCGAGAACCGGCATCGCCAGGACCCCTTCGCCCTGGTGCTGCTGGATCGCAGCCAGCCGAGCTGGTTCCGATCCGCCTTGCAGCAGGGCTCGGATCTAGGTTACGTGGGACGCCCCGAGTTATCCCTGCCGCCGACCGTGGAAACCCGAGCGCACCAAGTGCCCCAGATCGAGCCCGAGGATTTGCCGGAGATCTATCAAGCCGGCGTGGTAGGGCTGGCCAGGGCCATCAATCAGAAGCCACCGCAGGACAGCTCCCCTCCCGCCCGATTGCCCCGGCGGCCGTTATACGTGCTCTTGCTGGCTCTGCTGACCGTGGCCGGGGAGCCCTGGCCGGAGGATACAGCCGATGAGAACAGCATCCTGGCCCGGGTATGGGACTGGATCCGCAACCGCTGGCGCTACCGGCTTAGAAACAACCCGGAAGTGGATTCAGACTGGTTGAGATCCCTGGTCCCAGACGACCTGACACAGGCGGGCATCGTTGAAAAGGTGCTGGTGGTGACCACCCTGGGCCGGACCTTCGCGACGGAGCAGGACTTGGCCGCGTTTCTCGAAGCACAGGATTGGTTGCCACGGAACAGGTACGGCCATACACCGCTCCCTTCCTGGCTGGCCCGGAATCTGGTACAGCTCCTGCCGGCCGATCCGGCCGACGCAGACGAGCGGGGGATATTGGCGCCCATTCGGCCGGACCCTCTGGCGGACTTCGTGTTGGCCAGGCGGCTGCAGGAGCAGCCGGAGCTGCTGGATCGGGCGTTGCCCACGGTCGCGGAGGTAGCCGTGCATCCGGCCGAGGCCGCCCAGGTCGTGTCGCGAGCCTTAGACGCGCTCGTGCATCTACACGATCCATATCCCACCGTGGCCCAGGCCGGGCTGAGGCAGGTACAGGCTTATCTGGACCGTATCCTGGGAGAATCCGACCTGAGCCCGGAAGCCGCTTGGAGATTTCTCTACACCCTGGAGAGCGAACTTCCCTATCCAGATCGCACGGTTCTCCGGCGACCCCTGGTGGCCGGGGTCCACCAGGCACTATTACAACGAACGCCCGAGGGGGCTGGAGAGGAACGAGCCCGGCTTCTGAACAACCTCTCTGGAGCCCTCTCCGAGCTGGGGCGGCGGCAGGAGGCCCTGCAGGTCACCCAGGAGGCCGTGAAGCACTACCGGAAGCTGGCCGACCGCAACCCCGACGCCTTCCTCCCCAACCTGGCCGGGAGCCTCAACAACCTGGGCATGATCCTCTCCGCGCTGGGGCGGTGGCAGGAGGCCCTGCAGGTCACCCAGGAGGCCGTGAAGCACTACCGGAAGCTGGCAGACCACAACCGTGACGCCTTCCTCCCCAACCTGGCCACAAGCCTCAACAACCTGGGCAATATCCTCTCCGAGCTGGGGCGGCGGCAGGAGGCCCTGCAGGCGACGCAGGAGGCGGTGGAGCACTATCGGGAGCTGGCCGACCGCAACCGTGACGCCTTCCTCCCTGATCTGGCCATGAGCCTCAACAACCTGGGCACTCGACTCTCCGAGCTGGGGCGGCGGCAGGAGGCCCTGCAGGCCTCCCAGGAGGCCGTGAAGCACTACCGGGAGCTGGCCGACCGCAACCCCGACGCCTTCCTCCCTGATCTGGCCGGGAGCCTCAACAACCTGGGCACTCGACTCTCCGAGCTGGGGCGGCGGCAGGAGGCCCTGCAGGCCTCCCAGGA